>JAILQA010000227.1 GCA_024699205.1 Treponema sp.
AATCTTTTATATAAAGATTTTCCTTTCCGTTAATGATTGTATAAATATCATAACTTACAGCCGAAGAATCTGCTCTGTTCATAACAGGAGTAATTTTTACGCAATGGTTTTCCATATCATCTTCAAGCATTAAACCGTAAACTTTTGGATTCTGGGCAAGCTGCTTTTCTTTGAACGAATCATAAAAAATATCTTTTCCGTCAAATTTACCGCTGTAAAAATCAGCAAAAAAACTTGTGAACTTTGGAATTCCGTATTTGTTCAAATGATTGTCATCCATAAAATCACTGTCTTCAAGTTCAAAATATTCAGGTTTTACAAGTGAAAAATCATAATACGGAAGTCCATAGTGATTTGTTACTGAACGTAAAAAATCAATGTATTCATCATAATTACCTTTTTCAGTTAGATAAAAATCCGTGCTTGGATTAGAGTAAAAAGCAAGTTTTATTCCATTTTCCTTACAAAGTTTTACTATCTTACCAACAGTATCTTTCCATTCCTGATTAATATTTTTTACATCAATCGGGTTTACAAGACCTGAAGAAAAAGTTCCGTTTTCTACAATATCTTCATCCAGGACACATCCTTTTCCGCCGTATTTTGTAGTTTCTTCTTCAAAAATATATTTTCCGTACTCACCTGTTGCACGCGATTTTATCATTGTAAATATCGAAACCGGATTTAGATCGATTAATTTGTCCTGGCCAATCGGTAATATTGAATTTAAATAATACTTTGGAGATGTTGAGCCTAAAATATAGGCTGCCTTTACTTTTTTATTTTTCAAATAATGCTGTACAAGGAAATTGCTTGTTGATGGTTTGCTTTTTGAAAACGCAGATGTTGCGGCTGTTGCAAAATCGAATTCAAGATAAACATTTTTCAATTTACAAAACGACAGAGTTTCTTTTAATACTGCATAAGTTCCGTCCATTCCCTGATTTGGAGTACCGGTATTAAAAGAATTAATGTTCAAAGTTTTGTCTAATTGCGACGGAAGAATCCCATGACTTACATGGCTTGCTCCACAGAACATCAAATCAATTTCTTTTTGCTGATGAAGTTCATGCATCAAAACACGTGTATAAGTATTATTATCATTTACAACAAATAAAGAAACAATAAAACAAACAAGATAAAATATAATAAGAAAAACACAAAACTTAAAAAGTTTTTTCATGCTTTTAATTTATCAAAAATAAAAGAATAAGTCATTCAAATTTTATAACTTACAATGATTAGTTGCTGTTTTATGTTTAATTTTATATAATAAATAATTATGACACGTTTAGTAACAGATTATCTTGATAATTCTGCAAAAAAGTTTCCCAGCAAAATAGCCTTCGCTGATGAAAAACGGGAACTTTCATTTAATGAACTTTATACAGAAAGCCGTAAAATTGCTCAAATATTAATTCACAACAATATTTTTAAATCTCCAGTAGTGGTTTACCTTGAAAAATCCGTTGAAGTTATTTCCTGCTTCATGGGAGCCGCATATTCAGGAAACTTCTACACCCCAATTGACGTTACAATGCCTGAAAGCCGTGTTTCAAAAATCATGGAAACCCTTTCCCCTGCCCTCATAATTACAGACACTGCTCACTTTGAAGCGGCGAAAGTTTTTGCAGGTAACACACAAGTCCTCTTATATGAAGATATACAGAAAGGAACATTCGATGACAAGGCAATAGAGTCAACTCTTAACCGTGTCATCGACACAGATGTTCTTTATGTACTTTTTACATCAGGTTCAACAGGAACCCCGAAAGGCGTAATAATCAATCAGAAAGCTGTTATAGACTACGCTGAATGGGTTACAGAAACTTTCAGCATTTCAAGTGAAACAGTTTTTGGAGAACAGGCACCTTTCTATTTTGACAATTCAATTCTTGACATTTACCAGACTCTCAAAAATGGTGCAACCTGTTATATAATTCCGCAAAAATTCTTTATGCTGCCAAAAAATCTGTTTTCTTTCCTTACTGAAAAGAAAGTAAATACTATTTTCTGGGTTCCGTCTGCATTATGTATAATGGCGAATCTTAAGGCTGTAGACAAATTCATAGTTCCTACCTTACAGAAAATTCTTTTCTGTGGAGAAGTTATGCCAAACAAACAGTTAAATGTATGGCGCAAAAGCTATCCAAATGCACTATATGCAAACCTGTATGGACCAACCGAAATTACAGATGTCTGTGCATACTACATAGTCGACCGCGAATTTGCAGATGATGAAAGTCTTCCAATCGGATTCCCGTGCAAAAACACAGACATAATGGTTCTTGATGACTATGATAAACTTGTTCCGACAACAGCTGCCGATGTAAAAGGCGAACTTTGTGTAAGAGGAACCTGCAATTCACTCGGCTACTACAACAATCCCGAAAAAACAAAAGCTGCATTTGTGCAGAATCCGCTCAACACTGTTTATAATGAAATTATTTACCGTACCGGCGATGTTGTGCATTATAATGAACGCGGAGAGATTATGTATGACTGCCGTAAAGACTTCCAGATTAAGCACATGGGACATCGTATTGAACTTGGAGAAATTGAAACAGCCATCAGTGCTGTCGAAGGTGTTGAGCAGAACTGCTGTCTTTATGACACGGAAAAAAGCAAAATTGTTATGTTCTATACAGGTTCAATCGAACCACAGGCAATAATAGATACAATCAAAAACTCTGTTCCAGACTATATGATTCCAAACAAAAAGATAAAACTCGACAAAATGCCGATTAATCTGAACGGAAAAATCGACCGCGTTGAACTTAAGAAAATGCTATAAAAAAGGAGAAATCAATGGACGAATTATTAGAAATTTTAAAAGAAGCAAAACCAGATGTTGATTTTTCAACAGAAAAAAAACTTATTGATAATGGAATTCTGGACTCTTTTGATATTGTTCAACTGGTAATGAAATTGAACGAAGAATTTGACATTGAAATCGGAGCTGAAGATATAAATCCGGCTAACTTTAATTCCGCAGAAAGCCTTTGGGCAATGATTCAGAGCTTGCAGTAGGATTATGTTTTTTCTATACAATTCAATTATTGGACCTGTTGAACTGCTTTTAGAATTCTTTTTTCAGTTTGTACAGGTCATAACAAAAAATTCTGGTATTGCCGTTATAGCTTTGAGTTTTATAGTTACCTTACTTACACTGCCACTTTACATGGTAGCAGAAAGGTGGCAAGAAAAAGAAAGGTTTACTCAAAACAAAATGAAAGCAGGTATTGAACGTATAAAGCGGACTTTCAAAGGTGATGAGCAGTATATGATTCTCAATACCTTCTACAGGCAGAATCACTATCATCCGATTATGGCTTTACGCTCAAGTTTTGGACTTCTAATTCAAATACCTTTCTTTATGGCTGCATACAATTTTCTTTCAAATCTAGAAGTCCTAAATGGTTATTCATTTTTATTCATAAAGGATTTAGGTTCTCCAGACGCAGCATTAAAAATTGGAGCCATTGCAATAAACATACTGCCTGTTGCAATGACTCTTATAAACTGCATTGCCGGCTATATTTATTCAAAAGGACACGGAATAAGGGAGCAAATTCAGATTTATGCCTGTGCACTGGTATTTCTGATTCTTCTCTACAATTCACCGGCAGGACTTGTTGTTTACTGGACAATGAACAATATTCTTTCACTTGTTAAGAATATTTTCTATAAAATAAAGAATCCAAAAAAGATTATTTATATTCTATGTTGCTTATCCGCAGGTGCAGCAATAATATTGATTTTCACACTTTTAAAACAAATTGATAAAGTATATAAAGCAGCTTTTATTTTTATGGCTGTTATTCTGATTTCATACCCGCAGCTTATAAAAATCTTGTCAAATTTCTTAGACAAAAACACAATCTCTCTTGAAACAACTCCTTCAACGAGGCTTTCAATTTTTATTATTTCAAGCCTTGTTTTGGCTACACTTGCAGGGCTTTCCATTCCTTCTATACTTATTGAATCTCAACCGGATTTATACTGCTATGTGGACAACTACACTTCCCCTGCATTTTTCATACTTATTACATTTGCAAAAGCCTTAGGACTGTTTTTTTTGTGGCCATTATGTTTCTATGCCTTATTTTCAAGCAAAATAAAAAATGTACTTACGTTCCTTTTTTTTAATCTAGCTGTTTATTCAATAGTTAATACATTTTGTTTTTCAGGAAACTACGGTTCTATAAATCCTACCCTGCTTTTTATGGAGCCCCAGACTTTTATTCCTTCTGCAGCAACCATTGCACTAAATACTGCTATTTTCGCATTCATTTTTATATCATCACTGGTTCTGATTCGTAAAAAAATGGTGGTTATGGTTTCTTCATCTTTTATTCTGCTCTTTGCACTAATATCTATTTCTGCCATAAATTTTAGTTCTATCAGCAAAGAATTTAAAAAAATGGAAGCTCCTTCCTCTGTAGCAAAAATAGAACCTGTATATCACCTTTCTAAAACAGGCAAAAATGTAATAGTTTTTATGCAGGACGCATGTATGACCCCACTCATACCTGAACTTTTTAATGATATACCTGCTTTAAAAGAACATTTTTCTGGTTTTACATACTACCCGAACACAGTTACACTCGGCTATGTAACTATGATAGGTTCTCCAGGTATTTTTGGCGGATATGATTATACACCTTTTGAAATAAATAAACGTGAAGATAAGACTTTGCAGCACAAGCATAATGAATCTCTGCTTTCTTTACCAGTTTTATTTAATGCAGAAAAATTTAATGTAACCGTATCAAATCTTCCTTATGAAAACTATCTTGAAGAGCCCGTAACTTCTATGTACAAAGGTTATGAGTTTATAAAACGCATAAACACGACTGGAAAATATTCAAGGATTTGGTATAACAGGCACAAGTTAGCCCCCAATCCTCACACAAGTTTTCTTATAAAACGAAATTTCATCTGTTTCTCTATATTTAAAATGGTTCCGCCGGTTTTAAGAAGTGTAATTTACGCACGCGAGTACTGGATTGCAAACAATCCCTATGAAAATTCCGCAGATTTTGCAAATCACTATTCAGTACTGGAATTTTTGCCAGAACTGATGGATTCCAAATCAGAAACCAATTCATTTATAATGATTGATAACGAAGCTACCCACGAAAGTGATTTTGCTTCTAATGAAATAATACCGTCCAACGGAAAATCTGTTTATTCTGACGATTCTGTATTTAAAGTTCATGCAGCTGTTTTCTTAAAATATGCAGCTTTTTTTGATTATTTAAAAGAAAACGGATTATATGATAATACACGAATAATAATTGTTTCTGACCATGGCGGACACTTGCATAATAAATCAATAAGCAAAAATGTTTTTGGTATTCCTGATCCAAAACTGGCAGCAACATTGCTTATAAAAGATTTTAACAGCAAACAGCCTCTAGTAACGAATAATACTTTTATGACTAATGCAGACGTCCCATACCTTGCAACTAACGGAATAATTAGTGATGCAAAAAATCCGTTTACAGGAAATTCTCTTAAAGTGCAGAACAAACAGGATTACATAAAAATTGCCATTCCCAATTCTGAATCAACACGAATAAGGCACAATACAAAATTCAAGATAAATCCTGAAAACTGGTATACAGTGCATAATGATATATATAACAGAGAAAACTGGGTTCACTTTTATGGTGAAGAATCCAATACAAGTAGAGGAAAATAATGATTGATTTTTCAAAAAAAACTCTTCTCATCACTGGAGCGGCAGGCTTTATTGGGAGTTTTTTAAGCAAACGTCTTATAGAAGAGTTTCCAACTGCAAAAGTTATAGGAATTGATTCCATTACAGACTACTATGATATACGCTTAAAAGAAGAAAGGCTTAAAATGCTTGACTCAGCAGCTGCCTGTGCAGCAGATAAAAACTCATTTACTTTCATAAAAGGCGACATTGCAGACAAAGTTTTTCTGGACAGAATTTTTGAACAATATAAACCTTCCATTGTTGTAAATCTTGCAGCACAGGCAGGAGTCCGCTACTCTATTACAAATCCGGAAAGTTATATCCATTCAAATATTATCGGATTTTATAATATTCTTGAAGCATGCCGGTCTACAATGGAATCAGCAAATCCTGTAAAACATCTTGTTTACGCTTCTTCCTCAAGTGTTTACGGTTCAAATAAAAAAGTTCCATATTCAACTGAAGACAAAGTAGACAATCCAGTTTCATTATATGCAGCAACAAAAAAATCAAACGAACTTTTTGCTCATGCCTATTCAAAATTATATAAAATTCCAAGTACAGGATTACGTTTCTTTACTGTTTACGGACCATTGGGGCGTCCTGACATGGCATACTTTAAATTTACTAATAAACTTGTAAAAGGTGAACCAATTCAGATTTATAACATGGGTGATATGTATCGTGATTTTACATTTGTTGACGATATAGTAACCGGGATTATAAATGTAATGCAGAAAATACCGGCAGAAACAGAAGATGGTGCTCCTTATAAGGTATACAACATCGGTAACAACCATCCGGAAAGCCTTATGAGTTTTGTTAATATTCTTGAAAAATGCCTTATGCAGGAAGGTATAATTTCTGAACCTGGCAAAAAAGAACTTCTTCCCATGCAACCGGGTGATGTTTATCAGACATACGCAGATGTTACAGAACTCGAAAAAGATTTTGGATTTAAACCATCTACAACATTAGAGCAAGGTTTATCTGCGTTTGCAAAGTGGTATAAAACCTATTACAATAGATAATATGAAATTCGTTTACGTACTTACTTCTACTCCAAACGATTTATATTATGAACAGTGTCTTATGTCCGTCTGGTCGCTGCGGCAAAGGATGAAAGATGCAGAAATAATAGTTATTGTTGATGATAAAACCTATGTTTCTTTTACACAGGATAATAAACGTACAGAACTTTCAAAATGGACAAATCAGATTATAAAAATTGACTTTGAAGATAGCGTTACGAACGTAGAACGAAGCAGACTTATTAAAACTTCAATTCCTGATTATATTGAAGACTCTTTTTTATACATTGACTGCGATACGATAATTTGCGATGACCTTTCAGAAATAGAAGACATTCCTTTTCAGACAGCGGGTGTTCTTGACGGGCATTGTATGCTGAATGAGCACATACATAAGAAATATTTTTTACAGCGTGATAAAAAACTTGGATTTAAAGGAACAAAGACAGCTGAGTGTAATATAAATGGGGGAATCATCCTTGCAAAAGCAGGTAATGAATCAAAGACTCTTTTTAAAACATGGAATGAAGTCTGGAAATATTCAGCTTATAAGAAGCATGACTTTCATGACCAGAGTGCCCTTAACGAAGCAAATTACCGTACAGGCTTAAAAATGGGATTTTTAGATGGAAAATGGAATTGCCAGATAAGTCACGGTGGCCTTGCCTACTTAGAAGATGCAAAAATCATACACTATTATTCAAGCGAATTCAGCGGAAAAAACTATATTCCCTATTATAAACTTGCAGATAAAGCACTTCAAAACAGAATAAAAGAAGCAGGATTTATTCCAGAAGACATTCAGGATATGATCTTAAATCCAAAATTCCAGTTTAATAAAGTGCATTTGATAAATGATCAGAGAATTGTTAGTATTATGCAGTCCCCATTGACATTTACACTTGCAGATATAAAAACAAAATTACCCTGGTTTTTCAATATATTGGAAAGTCAGGCAGCATTTTTCCGCGGAATCGGAAAAAAACTTAAAAGATAAATCGATAAAAAAATAGAGGTACTATATGAAAATTGCAGTAGCAGGAACAGGTTATGTAGGTCTTTCAAATGCTATTCTTTTAGCACAGCACAATGAAGTATACACAGTTGATATAATTCAAGAAAAGGTTGACCTTATCAACAATAAAAAATCTCCTATTGTAGATAAGGAAATTGAAGAATACCTTGCTACAAAAAAACTAAATCTTACGGCAACCACAGATGGTGCTGCCGCATATAAAAATGCAGATTTTATAATCATTTCAACACCAACAAATTATGATCCGGACAAAAATTATTTTGACACATCAAGTATTGATGCCGTTATGAAGATTGTAAAAGAATGCGGTACAAAAGCTACTGTAGTAATAAAATCAACAGTTCCTGTAGGATACACAGAAAAACTGCGTGAAGAAACAGGCTATAAAAATATGATTTTCAGTCCTGAATTTTTGCGCGAAGGTCATGCTCTTTATGACAACCTCTACCCCAGCCGGATTGTAGCAAGTTATCCCAAAGATGATGAAAGCCTTAAAGAGAAAGCTGTTAAATTCGCTTCTCTTTTAAAAGAAGGAGCCCTAAAGCCTGCAGATCAGATTCAGGTACTTCATCCTCATTGCACGGAAGCTGAAGCCATAAAACTTTTTGCAAATACTTACCTTGCATTACGTGTTGCATATTTTAATGAACTTGATACATATGCTTCTGTTCGAGGTCTTAATACAAAGCAGATTATTCAGGGAATCTGCCTAGACCCAAGAATCGGGGATTTTTACAATAACCCATCATTTGGATACGGCGGCTACTGTCTTCCAAAAGATACTAAACAACTCCTTGCAAACTACAATGATGTTCCACAAAATCTTATCCGCGCAATTGTTGATTCAAATTCAACCCGCAAGGATTTTATAGCAGACCAGATTATTGCAAAAAAACCAAAGGTCGTTGGCGTCTACCGCCTTACAATGAAAGCAAACAGCGATAACTTCCGCCAAAGTTCAATTCAAGGTGTTATGAAACGGATAAAGGCAAAAGGAATTACCGTTGTAATTTACGAACCTACTTACAAAGAAGATGACTTTTTTAATTCCCGCGTAATACGGGATTTTAATGAATTTAAGAAAATAAGCGATGTAATTATTGCAAATCGATTGTCTGACGATTTAAAAGACGTAAGCGAAAAAGTTTACACACGAGATTTGTATTCAAGGGATTAATTTTAACAATAGGAATGAAAAATTATAATTTTTCCACATTCTTGCTAATGCACATAGGTTTTCTCATTTACAGTTTTTATACAGTAATCGGAAAATTTGCATCTCAATATGAACGTTTTTCACTCCACTTTTGTCTACTCTACTGTTGTGTAATTTTAGTGCTTTTTATCTATGCAATTATCTGGCAACAGGTTTTAAAGACTTTCCGTCTGCCAATTGCAATCTGTAATAAAGCAATGACAATTGTCTGGGGGATGATTTTAAGTGCCCTTATTTTCTCTGAACAAATTACTTTAAAAAAAATCACAGGAGCTGCAATCATTCTTTGCGGCATAATACTTCTTTCTGTTTCAGACTCAAGTACTTCTAAAAATTTTACGGAGAAAGCTGAATGATTTTATATGTTATTTTTCTCCTAATATCTAATTTTATAGGTGCTGTAAGTCAGGTTCTCTTAAAAAAATCTGCAATGGAAAACCACAAAAACTTTGTCTATGAATACCTTAATTTCAAGGTTATTTTTGCTTACTCACTTTTTTTTATAGCCGTTTTTATAGATTTGTATGCACTTACGGTTGTGCCGGTTTCTTATGTTCCTATAATCGAAGCTTCAAGCTACATTTTTACAATAATCTTGAGCAGAATATTTTTTAAGGATAAGATTAATATAAAACAAGCAATCGCAATTCTGCTGATTATTGCAGGAATTGCAATTTATGTAATTTAGAAGACGGAAATCATCACAAAGAAACACAACAAGTTCTGAACTTGCACGCATTACAACTTAAATAATAAGATATATTCTATAAAGCATTAAATACGGTTATAAATCAACTGTATATCAACATATTAGAATCAATCTATCGACTTAATATATCATATATACCGGCCTGGTATTAACAGCACATCAATCTGATATATAACTTATAACAAACTGGTATATAACCGATTATCAACAACAACTTATTACTTTGCCACAAACAAAGCGTTTGCAGTACAAGAAACAGGCTCTTTTCGTGCCTTTGAAGTTCGCATGTATTGCGTAACTATTTTTATGTGATAGCGTTCATTTTCTTTGAGCTCAACAGGAACAATACACAGTAATTCGCTTGGCGACGAACTTATAATATGACGCTCAGAAACTTTCACTGTATTAGATTCATCGCTTTCTTGAACAAAATAGATTCCGACAGATTCTTGTTCTCCAAATATACGAATATTTTCCCCATTGATTTTCAAATAGCCGCCACGAGTCAAAATTTGATTTTCAGTTTTTGAAGAGCCGTCATATACAGTCTTTATAGAAGGAATTATGCTTCTACCAATGGCTATTTTACAATCAAGGGTATCTAGAATTTGCTGTAATTTTTTTGTAGGACGAACCTGTAATTCAATACAGTTTCGCCCCTTTTTAAAGATATCTTGCTTAGAATCAAATAAACCCTTTACCTGTAAAGAAAAAGTAAAATACTCTGCATCAACTGTACATCCGTTTATAAGCCGGTCAATAATAGCCGCACAAGTCTCATGCCAGTCTCGTACAATTTCTTCCTTGGTTCCTTTAGAACCAAAAACCACAAGATCGTCGGCAATATCTTCTATATTCAATTTGCCACGATTTAAAACACGGGCAAAATATTTTTGTTTTCCAGATTCACTTTTAATCATCCGTTCTGGATACAGAGCAACCGGCAAAGCCCCTGTTTCATAATCAACTATCTCTTCTGAAAGAGTTCGAATATTCATAAAAAAATTATACCATGAGTCATATACTGGCGCAAAAATTTTATTTACTATTATTTAATTGCACATTAAGCAACTATTCATTAAACTTTTAGTAAAATATGACTTACCTTATAAACCCTAACTTTTTATGTCGCGCTTTAACTGGAATTGAACGGTTTGCATTTGAAACCTGCAGAAGGCTTGATTTACTGCTTACTGAAAAAGATGATATTCGCATAGTAATTCCGACAAATGCAAAAACAGTACCGGAATATAAAAATATAAAAATTATCCGTATAAATAAGCAGCTAAAAAGTTTTCCTTTCTGGGATTTATTTCAATTTGCTTCATGGTGCCGGAAACTAAATGCAACCGGAATAAATTTTTCTAACACCGCCCCACTGGGGAAAAACTGCGGAATCTCTTTTATTCACGATATTTATGCAAAGCAGTTTCCTGAAGATTTTTGTTCCAAAAAAGAGAAACTTGTACGACTCTACAGCTGTTTTAATTATATGAATATTGCTCAC
>JAILQA010000237.1 GCA_024699205.1 Treponema sp.
AGAGAAGAGGAGAAGATTATGATTCACCCAAAATATTATGAAATGAAAAAAGAGCAGGAAGCTTTTTTATCCCGAAAAAATAAAATCAATACAAGCTTTTACAACGGTATTTATGACCGCTGGGAAAACCCTATTTTAACCCGCGATTCAATTCCTCTTGAATGGAAATACGATTTATGCCAGGAAACAAATCCCTTCTTCATGGAACGCCTTGGAATAAATGCAGTGATGAACTCAGGGGCAATCTATCTGAATGGAAAATACTGTCTCGTTTGCCGTGTTGAAGGAAATGACCGAAAATCCTTTTTTGCTCTTGCTCAAAGTGACAACGGCGTAGACGGCTTTAGATTTACAGACTACCCTATTCAGTTGCCAGATACCTGCCCGGAAGAAACCAACGTTTATGACATGCGTCTTACCCAGCATGAAGACGGCTGGATTTACGGAGTATTTTGTTCCGAAAGCAAAGATAAAAGTAATCCAGATTTGGGAGCCGCAGTTGCAGCCGCTGGAATTGTCCGCACAAAAGATTTAATCAGCTGGGAACGCCTTCCAAACCTTGTTACAAAAAACTCACCGCAGCAGAGAAACGTCTGCCTTCATCCTGAGTTTGTAAATGGAAAATACGCCTTCTACACCCGCCCAATGGATGATTTTATAAACACAGGAAGCGGCGGAGGAATAGGCTTTGGACTTTGCGACGATATTACACATGCAGTAATTGATGAAGAAAAAATCATTTCAAAGCGCATTTACCACACAATCACAGAAGCAAAAAACGGAGCTGGAGCAACGCCAATCAAAACTTCAAAAGGCTGGATTCATATTGCTCACGGAGTACGCAACACAGCTGATGGATTACGCTATGTACTTTATGTATATGCAACTTCACTTGAAGACCCGTCAAAAGTAATTGCAGAACCAAGCGGAGTTTTCTTAGTGCCACTTGGAGCAGAAAGAACCGGAGATGTAAGCAATGTTGTTTTCTCAAACGGAGCAATTGAACACGAGGGAAAAGTTTTTATCTACTATGCAAGCAGCGACACCAGAATGCACGTTGCCACAACAAGCCTGGAAAAACTGATTGATTATACTTTCAATACTCCTTCAGATCCGCACCGAAGCCCTGACTGTGTAAAACAAAGATGTGAATTAATCAGAAAAAATATGGAACTGCTTAAAAAATAAGGAATAGGTAACAAGACTCCTTAGAGTACTCAAACCAATCAGGCCTGCGGATTAACTTTTTTCTGCCAGGTCTGATTTTTTTTGTCATAATCGTAAATCACTTCCTGACAATTTTTTGCAAGTCCATCTCCCCAAAAATGTGCAATATCACGTTTATCCAGATAACACATAATCGATGAAAGTAAAGCCCCGTGAGCAACAATAAGAATCTTTCCATCGTCGTTAGCAAAAGGCTCTATTTCCTTTTGAATAAAATTAGTTGTTCGCAAGTATAACTCTTCAAGTCGCTCTCCACCTGCAGGAGGTACATACAAATCTGCCTGATTATACGAAAAAAAGTATTTGAAGGGAGAATCAGATTTAATCCAGTCAGAATAATAATTTCCTTCTCCACTACCAAAGCTGATTTCGCGGAGACGTTCATCTTTTTTGATTAAGTCCTTTTGATTTTTGCAGATAATTTCGGCAGTTGTAAAAGCCCGGCTTAATGGAGAAGAAAAAATCTTATTAAAATGAAGGCTTGATAATCTTTCAGCCGCACCTTCCGCCATTCTTATGCCTTCTGCACTAAGAGGAACATCAATATTTCCCTGCAAACGATTCTGCTTATTCCATTCCGTTTCACCATGACGGATTAAATACAATTCCATAAATCACCACCCTATAAAATCATCAGAATCTCAAACGCCGGATATGAGTTACCTTGCTCACAAAAACATTAAGAATATCAGCAGACGGTTGAACTTCAAATCTTACAATCGCATCCGCATATTCTTTAGTAATTCCAAGTGCTTTTCCAACCCAGGTACAATACTGACCATCCTGAACATAATGAGGAAGTGTAATTTCCAGCATATCCTGACTTTTCATTGCAGCTTCAAAAAGGCGTAATTTTCCGGCATAATCCATTCCATCAGCTTCAAGGATTTCTGTCCTGACACTTGCAATTTCCAGCTGTTCTTTAGAAAGAATCAGACGATTACGCAATCTGTTCATTAAAGATTCCTTTTGATTATCGGAAAGCTTCATTGCTTCAAGCTCTTTGCGAAGATTATTCAGAAGTTCACTTGCCTTTGAATAATTTACAGCAGTTTCAGTTGAATCCTTAGAAACCTTTGAAAGCTCAAGTTCTTTAGACAGTGCAAGATTTATACCATTTCTAAGCAGGGGGAAAGGCACTCTTTCTTCATTCTGATTGGAATTATTAATTTTTCCCATAAACTCAAGGCCACTGCTTTTAATAAATATGGAAATATCAACCGTATCAGGAATGTTCAAAAGATAAATGCCATCAGCAAGCTTTTCCTTTATGTATTTTTTTATATTTGGATTATTTTCTACAAAAGTGACATTAGCTTCAGAAACCTTGAGCACATATCCGTGATAAATCATTGCCGAAGTATAAGAATTATACCAGTCAGCTATTGAGATTTTTAGATTTTGAGGCAAATCGTAATAGGTATATTTTTCCAGCTCAGAAAAAATATCCTCCGGGGTATAGCCCATATCAAAATACAAAGAAACTGTCTGCCGATTTATTTCATATTCAGAAACAACACCGCTGCTCTTAACAGAAAGAAAATAAACAAGATTAAGAAGCTTGCTTAAAGAAAGTGCAGGCATTATCGTTACGGTAAAAGTTGATTCAATATTAACAACCTTAGGATTTTGTAAAGACTGATTCTCCTGCTCCTTCAAAAGTGGATAAGGAACAAAAACTTCAGTGCCATCAGCATTAAGTCCTTTTTTTTGCAAAAGTCCAAACTCAACGGCAAAATCAATCATGCGGTCAATAATATTTCCAGCCTGAACATCATCCTGAGAAAGGGATTTAGGTTTTGCTGCTTCCAGAATCTGACTGAATCTTGATTTCTTTTTATCAAAAACCGTATCAGAACTTTTAGACGCTACAAGAAATGCCAGCTTTATTAAAGTTGAGCGGCTATAACCATTCTCTGGAATAGATGAAATGCAATCCAGAAAGAGTTGAGCCTCTTTTTTAAGACCATCTCTGCTCAATCTTGAAGAGGAAGCCGCACATAACAAGGCATACTGCTTAGATGCATCTAGTTCAGCAAACATTTCCAGTCTTTTTTTATCAAGCTCGTAAGTTTTTTCACCTTCAAAAAGCAGATGAAGATTTATAAAGGCCGTAAACAAAGATTGAAGACAGGCCCCTTTTCCAGGGAAAACTTTTTCCAGCTTGTTTGCATCATTTTTTTTGATTGTTCCGTCCTGTTTACAGGAACAACCGTTTGTATGAATATAAGAAATAAAAGCCGCCAGAAAATCAGGGGAAAGGCAGAAAACATCCTCCATGGAATAAGACACGACCTGCTCTTCCATAAGGATATTGCTGATTTTTAAAAGCGGCTCAAGTTTATCCAGTACCAAGGGATTTATGCGTAAATATTTTTTTTCTGAATCCCCTGCCTTTTCAGAATAAATTAAAAGTCTTAAAGTAAGGTTTGATATTTGAGAATAGATGTCGCTGAGGGAATAATCTTTTATAAAAAAATCGGCAAGGAGCTTTGTTGTCGCGTTCGGTATAAAATGGATTGCCGTAAGAATCTTAATGTCAAACTCATCCAGAAAACATATTATTGTTTCAAGATTTTTTTCATTTCTGATAAAGCTTGCAAGCTGTTCTACAAGACGATGCTTATTATAGGGAGTTTTTACTTCTCCCAGATACAACCTGATGATTTCAAAAAAGTTTTCATCAGGGAGAGAGGAAATAATATTGCACCAGTCATCTATGCTATTTTTATCAATCATAATTTTCTAAAAACTCTCCATCGTCTGTATAACGCACAATTCTATATTCATAGCCCTGTTCTGCCAGAAACTTCTGACGATTAGAGCCAAACTCTTCTTCTATTGTGTTTCTTGTAATCAAAGTAAAAAATCTGGAAGTTCTTTCTTTAGGGCGCAATATTCTTCCCAATCGCTGGGCTTCTTCCTGACGGCTTCCAAAAGTTCCCGAAACCTGAATTGCAAGAGAAGCATCCGGCAAATCTATTGCAAAATTAGCTACTTTAGATACAACCAGAACATTTATTTTTCCTGCGCGGAAATCTCCGTAGATTTTATCACGCTCAGCATTTGGAGTTTTTCCAGTGATTATAGGCGCGTGGAGCATTTCTGCAATTTCATCCAGTTGAGAAAGATACTGACCTATAATAAGGATTTTGTCCTGAGGATATTTTTCTATAATTTGTTTTACAACCGGCAACTTTGCTTTATTTTCACTTGCAATTCTGTGCTTTATTCTTGCTCCGGCAACTGCATAATCAATTTCTTTTTCAACAGATAAATCTATTCGAACTTCAATACATTCGGCAGTTGCAATCCAGTGATCCCGTTCCAGTTCTTTCCAGGGAACATCGTAACGCTTAGGACCAACCAGACTGAACACATAACCTTCGCAGCCATCTTCACGAACCAGAGTTGCTGTCAATCCAACCCGTCTGACTGCCTGAAGTTCTGCAACAACTCTAAAAACCGGAGCCGGAAGCATGTGAACTTCATCATAAATAATCAGGCCCCAGGGACGTTCATGGAAAATAGAAAAATGAGGATAAGGACCTTCTTTATTTGGTCGCCAGGTCAAAACCTGATAAGTTGCAACCGTGACAGGTTTAATGCTTTTTGATTCACCAGTATATTCTGCAATATCTTCTGCTTTTAGAGAGGTTTTATCCAAAAGTTCGTCAATCCACTGGTGGACGGCAGAAATATTCGTTGTAATAATCAGTGTCGAAGTTTTAAGTAAATCCATAATCTGCATTCCAACTATGGTTTTACCAGCTCCACACGGAAGAACAATTGTACCAAAGCCTGTTCCCGGACCTTTATCACCTACAAGCGCTTTTGCGGAATCAATCTGATACTGACGGATTTCAAAAGGTTTTCCATTACCGGTAGTCTCACGCAGAGATATTTCAAGAGGTTCGCCGTCTGTGAGAGGAACATCATCCTTTACCGGCCAGCCTGCTTTTAATAAAAGCTGTTTTATTGTTCCACGGTCAGTCAAAGGAAGAATAAAACATTGTTTTTTCTCTGCTTCAGAAACAGATTTATCTTCACCTTCGTAATCACAGGCTGTCAGTACCTTTTTGAGAGACTGATTAGCAAGGATTTCTTTATACACTGGCAGGGAATTGCAAACCAGATAAAGATATTTTTCTACCAAAGTCTTTTTTTCGGAATCATCTTTTATTGCTTTTTCAGGATTCAAAAGAACTTCTTTTTCAGGCCCGGAAATCAGTCTTAATTTGCCAAATCTTCCGGCAGTTTCATGAATCCACATAATGATAGACTGAGGAATATCATAGCGGGCAAACTTTTGTAAAACATTTACTGCATCTTCGGGCTTAAAACCAGCACTGGTTGCATTCCACAAAGAAAGGGGAGAAAGTCTGTATGTATGAAGATGTTCAGGGGATTTTTCAAGTTCTGCAAAAGGAATAAGTGCATTGCGGCACTCTTCTGCAAGAGGCGCATGGACATCAAGCAGAAGAGTTCTATCGCCCTGAACAATCAATGGATTTTCATAATTCATCGCAAAAGAAGATTATACTGTTTTTTTGCGATAGAAACAATTAGAGATAGAAAAAATTAGTGATGGAATAATCTGATTCCGTTGAAGCACATTACCATTCCATAAGAATCGGCAGCCTCTATTACAATATCATCGCGAACACTTCCACCTGGCTGAACAATTACTTTTACACCAGATTTATGTGCACGGTCAATATTATCACCAAATGGGAAGAAAGCATCAGAACCAAGAGCAACATCAGTATTTTTTGCAATCCATTCTGCTTTTTCTTCGCGGGTGAATACTTCAGGTTTTACCTTGAAAATATTCTGCCACTTTCCTTCAGCAAGAACATCCATATATTCTTCACCAATATAAACATCAATTGCATTGTCGCGGTCAGCACGTTTGATTGTATCAACAAACTGTAAACCAAGAACTTTTGGAGACTGTCGCAACCACCAGTTATCAGCCTTCTGTCCGGCAAGTCGTGTACAGTGAACGCGGCTCTGCTGACCTGCGCCAATACCGATTGCCTGTCCGTCTTTTACAAAACAAACAGAATTAGACTGAGTATATTTAAGAACAATCAGAGAAATTACAAGATTGCGTTTTTCATCTTCACTGAGGCTCTTGTTTTTAGTAACAATATTTGAAAGCGCTGATTTTTCATCGATTTTAAGAAAGTTGTGACCTTGCTCAAAAGTAACGCCAAATACCTGTTTCTTTTCAAGTTCTGCAGGAACATAATCAGCATCAATCTGAATAATACAATAGTTGCCACCCTTCTTTGACTTTAAGATTTCAAGAGCTTTTTCTGAATAACCGGGTGCAATAATTCCGTCAGAAACTTCTTTTTTAATTAAAAGAGCCGTTGCTTCATCACATTCATCACTAAGAGAAATAAAATCACCAAATGAAGACATACGGTCTGCACCGCGGGCACGGGCATAAGCACAAGCAAGAGGTGAAAGTTCTACATCGCCGGTAAAATAAATCTGCTTCAAAGTATCAGAAAGAGGAAGTCCAACAGCAGCACCAGCTGGTGAAACATGCTTGAAACTTGTAGCTGCTGGAAGTCCAGTTGCTTCCTTTAATTCTTTTACAAGCTGCCAGCCGTTCAATGCATCAAGAAGATTGATATAACCCGGTCTTCCATTTAATACTGTAATTGGAAGATCGCCATTTTCCATGTAAACCCTTGCAGGCTTCTGATTCGGATTGCATCCGTATTTAAGTTCTAATTCTTTCATGTGGGATAGATTAAAACAAATATTGCTTTTTTTCAATCAGTATGGCAAAATGACTCTAATTTGGGTATAGCAAACAATG
>JAILQA010000346.1 GCA_024699205.1 Treponema sp.
GGTCATAGTATTGCTGGAGAATACCTTCCATCGCATTTTCAATAAAGCCACAGGGTAAAGCAAAGATTGCCCCCATCAGCATGACTTTTAAAACAAACCTGATTGGTTCTCTTTCGTTTTTATCTGCCTTATAAATATACAAAAAAATAAAAAGAACTGGTAAAAGTGCTGGAATTAAAACAGCCCATAAAAAAGCGCGCAAGGTAAACCTCCACAAATAATCACAAATATTTTTTTATTTACTTCAATATTATATTATTGCATTTTTTATGTATATGTAATAGTTTAAAAAGAATGTTATTAAAATAATAAAAAATATGGGAGTTTGAGATGAAAAAAGTAATTACCTTTTGTATCTTATCTTTGCTGTTCTTAACATCATGTTTAAGCACAAAATCCATTCAACTGGAACCTATTGAAATTGATATCGTAAAATCTCATAACGGTAATTTTGAATATATGGTTGATCCGCGTGTTGAACTTATGACAATCATCTGCCGCCTGACCGGATATAATGTATTCAACAATAACTATAATGGTGATAATGCTTATTTGACCCAGGTTGATTCCTTCTTTTCAAAATATAAAGATGAAACAGTTATAAAATCTGCACAGGGATTTATGGAGAGAGGTGTATGGGGAGATGCCTTTATTTCTCTTGCCTATCACATCAAACCAGATTTCAGCGGAACTATTATTTCTATGAAACCGATTCCAGAAACACTCAACGACCAGTGGAAGAAAATCGGCTCAAGTTCAATAAATGCCTTTGTAAAACAGGTTCATGATTTTGCTGTAAAATCTAATTTTGTAAGATTTTATGCGGTAAACAGAAGTGATTATCTTTCTAACATTGTCTGGCTGGATGACGGCTTTGAAAAGAAAAATGTTGGTACCTGGGCCAATGGCTTTTTCACAGGTATAGATATCGGCGAAACAACTGTTGTATCCAGCAGAGTTCTGGCAGGTTTTAATCTTTATGATTTTGCAGGTGATGCTGACGGCAAAAAACTCTCTTATGTTGCTTCTTACCCAGGAGCCTACTATGCTGATATGACATGTGCATATTTTGCTTTATATCTTCAAGACTATATTACTCAAAACTGGGATTCTGTAAAAGATAACTATACTAAGTTCCTGAAAGCCTTTTTAAAAAAGATAAATCCTGATAAAGATCCAAAGGAATTTGATAAACGGGAAGTTCGTCAACAAGATTTACGTGGAGATTTGAGTATGTATATGTATCTTGCCTATCTTGAAGACAATATTCCAACTGCAAAAGAGGATGATGACTATTTTAAGCCTCACTACGATGCTTTTTATGCTCATTTGGAAAAAACAGTTGGTGATGATTTCCTTCGCGCCATGGAATTAATGAAAGAATATAAAGGAAACCGCGATAAGTATCCTGAATTCAAGGATTTTTATCCTCTCATAAATGATTACGTCAATTCTTTACCTACAGAGTAATTTTTTTACAGGAAATTGAAATAAAGAAAAGAAAGAGGAAAATATGGAAAAAAAATCTATTGCTTTATTACTTGCTGGAGCTTGTTTTATTTTTACTGCCAGCCTAACTTCCTGCGCCTCAACTCAGCTTGCAGAAGGTGAAGAACTGGTTGAATACAAGAATGTAAGTTATACGGTTTATAATAAAAAACAGCTTACAGAACAGGAACTGCGTGAAGACTGTGATATGCTCAAATATGTTATCTACAATACTTATGCAGGTATTGATGAAGCAATTTCTCTTGGTTTTGATTTGGATGCCACTATAGAAGAAATCTATCAGGAATCATTAAAAAACAAAGAATTAGGATATTATAAAGCCGGTGATTTTCAGTCGACTGCTGCAAGAATTATGTCAAAAAGACTTACCAATTCAGACCAGCATTTGTCTATAAGCGGTTACAGTATTAAAGATTCTCTGCTTCTTTTTTATTCCAAGGTTTATTTTGAAAAGCAGGGCGAGAAATATTTTGTTAAAAAATCCGAGGAAGAAAATATAAAGGAAGGCATGGAGTTTACCGGACCAGAAAATAATCTTTTTGAAATCCTCACTGATGACGGTATTCTCTACCGCTACGGAGTGATGACTACAAAAAAACTTAGATCTGCACTGCTTTCTGTAAACAACGAAACATATACTGTAAAAGTTGAAAACGAAAAAGCAATTTTCACTAAAGAATCTTGGACTGGATTAAAGGAAACAAAAGATACTCTTTATATGTCTTTGGGTGATTGTTCTCAGGTTTTTGGAATAAGCAATAATGCTTCGGCCAGTGATTCCTATTGGGAAAGTATCTCAACAACATTGCAAAAGCAGCAGCTGATAAAAAAAATATCATTTTTGATTTAAGAAGTAATCCGGGCGGATATTTCCAGTTCCCGGCAAAAATGCTTTCGGCTGCTTATTACAATCAGCACATGGACAAAGAATATCAGAATAATATGCAGTCACTTTTTAACAATAAAATCTGTGAAGGCTGTACAATGCTGGTTTCTCCATTTACCATGCAGAGTGAAAAGGAATGGCTTGAGAAATCGGTAAGTAATCAGTTCTCTTTGTATAAACCGGAAGTTGTTGATTATTTTAAGGCTTACTGGAAGCACATGGAATACAGACCAATCCGCAAGCACATTCCTCTTGATTATTTTGCCTCTACTTTTGAAGATTTTCCTGAGCCGGATTTTAAGGGAGATGTTTATGTCCTTATTAATCGTGGTACGGGGTCTGCAGCAGAGTTTGGAACAGGAATGACTTATTTACTTCAAGATAAGGGCATAAAAGTTCATCTTATCGGCGAAAACTCCTGGGGCGGAATTAAATACGGCGGAATGTGGTCTAATTCAATGCCAAACAGTGGACTTTGGATTAGAGCCGGTATTTATTTTGGTGAATCACCAATTGTTCAAAATAATCCAAACTGGCATGGCGAAGGCAACGGCTGGTTCCCAGATTATTGGGCAACTAATGAAACAATTCTAAATACTTTGGAAAATCTTACCGGCGACTTGGAATTAAAGACGGTTCTAGCAGGACTTGGAAAAGAGTTGCTATAAAAAACCCGCGTGATTTACACCACGCGGGAAAATATATTTAATCATCCCGGAGCTTTGCTACGACGAAATGTTAGGCTTGCAGGAAGCCTACATATAAAGCGGACTTACCGCTGCAAGCACTTTGTTATATTCTGCATAAGCTTTGTCATAAGCAGCAACGTTGGCAGGGATTGGATCGGCACTCTTTGAATTGTCCAAAGTGATGTGTTCGGCACAAAGAGCAACGATGTCGCATTTGCCTGTCTGGTTTTTGAGACACCACAAAGCTTGAACTGCGCCACCAAGAGCTGCTGCTTCATCCAATGCAGGAACACGGATTGGCAGATTCATAATGTCGGCTGCAATCTGGCGCCAAAGTGGAGATTTTGAACCGCCACCAATCAGGCGGATTTCTTTTGGCTGGAAACCGAGTTTGCGGAAGGCATCCAAACCACCACGCATAGCAAAAACAGCAGATTCGAGACTGGCACGGGCGATATTTGCACGATTTGTATTTGCACTTGTGAGACCAGTAATGCTTGCACGTCCATTTGGCAGGTTTGGAGTTCTTTCACCATTAAAGAAAGGCATAACAAGAACACCTTCTGAACCACAAGGAGCTTTTGCAGCTTCAGCATCCAGAGCTTTTACATCAAGTTCAAAAAGACCGCGAACAAACTCAGTTGCAACGGTACAGTTCATTGTACAAAGAAGTGGAAGCCATCCGCCAGTTGAAGAACAGAAACCGCTCAATCCGTTTGCAGGGTCAGCAATTGGCTTGTCTGAATAACCATAGAGTGTACCAGAAGTTCCCATAGACATTGTGAGGAAGCCATCGGCAACTGTACCAGTTCCAACTGCACCCATCATATTGTCTCCGCCACCAGCAGAAACTGGGATTCCGGCTGGGATTCCGTAAGCAGCTGCAGCCTGAGCAGAAACTTTTCCGGCAGGAGCACTTGGTTCAATCAATTTTGGAAGCTTATTGAGCAAGCCGGCATCTATAATATCACAAATCTTCTTTGACCAGCAGCGGTTCTTTGAATCAAACAAAGCAGTACCGGAAGCATCACCATATTCCATAACATAATCGCCGGTAAGCTTCCAGTTGAGATAATCATGAGGAAGCATAATATATTTAAGGGCGGCAAAAGCCTCTGGTTTATTGCGTTTAAGCCAAAGGATTTTTGGAGCAGTAAAACCAGTGAGCATAAGATTTCCCAGAGCATCTACTACAGCCTTGTCACCACCGGCAGCTTCTGAAATAATCTTACATTCTTCTACTGTAGAAGTATCGCACCAAAGTTTAATATTGTATAAAGCCTTACCATCTGCGCCAAGTGGAACAAATCCATGCTGCTGACCAGAAACACCAATTGCTTCGATAGTCTTTTTATTTTCTGCACTCAACTTGCCGAAACAAACATCCAAACCTTTATCAAACCATTCTGTAGTCTGCTCGCGGGTTCCGTCTGCCGCTGAAATCAAATCCATAGGGCAGCTTGCTTTTTCGATAATCTCTTTTTTCTCGTAATCGTAAATGACTACTTTCATACTCTGTGTTCCAAGGTCGATACCTGCAACAGTTTTCATAAATAATCCTCCAATTTTGCAATGGTCAATGCTGATAATGACTGTACGCAATTTTTTTTCAATATAAATTCTATCTTATCACAAGTAATAGTCAAGGGGGATAAGAGAAAATTGGTATAATATATCATCATTTATAGAGAAGATGCCCCACACATTGCGACAAAGTCAAAAAAAAGTTATATTAAATCCATGATTGAAATTAATAGCAAAGAGCGAAAACTTTTAGAGAAGGCGGCTCATGATATTCAGCCTGTGGTTATTGTTGGTGGGGCTGGAGTTACGGATGGCGTGATTCAGATGGTTGAAACATCTTTGGCTGCTCATGAACTGATTAAAATTAAGTACAATGAATATAAGGACGAAAAAATTGAGCTGACCGATGAAATCTGTCAAAAGTGCGACGCAACTCTTGTGCGGATTATCGGTAATGTTGCGATTTTATTCAGACAGGCCGAAAAAGAAGAAGACCGCAAGTATTTATAATCTGTCACTTATTTACAAAAGATTTGCAAAAAAAACTATAAAAGTCCGATAAAGGCTGTGATTGATTTTTCCGGCGACATAATCAGGGTGTCCATAAGTGACAGGCCGATTTTTGAGCATGGAAGCAAGCGGAAAAAATCCTTTTGAATTGTAAGGGGAACATCACCATAGCCCGGACTAAAGCGCGGTTTACATTTTTTATTTTGAGAAGCAGCAAGGTCTTTAATCTGAGCGTTTATAAGTTCAATAGTTTTTTCGGCAAACATTGCACCAGCCGCCTGCATGATACTAGCCTTTACAGAATCCAAGACTTGTGTCCGTCTGATTAGTGCATCTACCTGCGGGCCGATTGTAACTGCAACTAGAAAAACCTGTCGACAATCTTTAAGGTTGATTCCAAGCGATTCGGAATAAAACACAACATCTGCAAAAGAGATTTTCGATTTTTCATGCTCATGTTTATTTTCCAGCTGTTCCAACTCTTTCTGATTATCACTCTCGCACCTACCCTTCCCTTTTTCAACCGCAACTGTCAAATCAAAAGAATCAAAAACCGCTTTGGGAGCTACTACTCCGAACAATTCTCTACATGCATTTTTTATCATACCCATAACCTGCTCATCAGGCGGATTTGCCTTGTTATAGCCTAAATAACGTGCAGTCTCTAAAAAATCTTCGGGTTTAAGCGCAATTTTATTTTTTTGAATAGAAAGAATTGTCGGCATTCTGATTTGCTCCAGTTTTTGTTTAATTTATTATAAGTGATTTTGAAGTCTTTGTCATAAAATAAAAAATGCTACGAGATAAACGCATCATAAAAGATTAGAATAAAAAGTGAGTCTCAGGAGTGAAATTGGTTTTGCGAAACCGCAGTCTCGACTGCTAGACGCTGAAGTGCCTTGTAATTATATATTTTGCCGCCATAGCGGCAGCACTTCAGAGTCTTTTCGCAAAACCAATTTCACTCCTGCACGTTAATTTTATTATAATCTTTTTTGATGCGTTTGCTAAAATCCTTTTATGGAGCTTCCACATTATAAATGTTTAAAGCATAAATTGGCGTGAGGTCGTGAGTTCTGTGGCAAAAAGACTCTGTTTGTGGCTGCCGCTATAGCGGCAGGTCAATAGTTCCTTTACCACAAACAGCGTCTAGCGCAATATTGCGCGATTTTGCCACAGAACTCACGACCGGAAGCCTTTTTTTGGGCATTGAATTATTTATAATGTGGAAGCCCCAAAATGCTACGATAAGTAGCAAAAAAGATGTAAAATGTAAGGTATAGTTTCTAGGAAAAATCAGTAGCTGGAGTAAAATGCAGGTATAAAGCAGTTGAAGATTTATATTTTAAGTACTTTGCTGCAAGAGGAGAACAATA
>JAILQA010000381.1 GCA_024699205.1 Treponema sp.
CATCTTTATTCTGAGTCTATGTACTGTATAAAACAAGGCCGAAAGGAGGAAAATAAGAAAGACAGCAAGCAATCCAACATAATGTTTATGCTCTTTCCAGAAATCATCCACTGTATATCTGAAAACCTGAGCTGCATAATAATTAACGTTACTGTCAATATAATGTGAATCCAGCATTCTCAATCCTCTGTTCAACATGTGAAAGAGAGTTTCATTATCTTTCAGGAGAATAAGAGAATAGCCGACATCTTTTTTCAAATCGTCATAAACCTTGAGACCCGATTTACTGGTTGATTTCAGGTAATATTGAGTTTTATAGCCGTTTGCCAATATGGAATCAACAAAACCATTAAGAAGAGCCTTAAAAGCTACATCATAAGAATCAAATCGTAAGATTTTACTGTTAGGAAAGTTTGTGCGTGCATAATAAAAATCAGGAGTTGAATTAACAATTCCTATTCGGTTTGTTTCATTATTATCGAAAATGCCTTTATAAACCAACTTTTCTGATGCATATGCAACTGCAGGAGTCTGATACCAGTCGTACATTTCGGCATCCCAATTGGATTCATTTGCAGGGAAGAAAACATCAATTTCATTAGCTTCAAGTCCAAACAAGCCCATGTCTTCTGTTGTGTAAAAAATATACTGTAATTCAACCTTATCTGTGATTCCGTATTCTTCAAAGATGCGTTTCATTATAACAGAAAGAACACCAATTGCCTCACCTGTGGCAGAATCCATAGCACAGAATGGTAAAAAATCCTTGAGACAACCAACCTTTAAGGCAGCATGGGTCAATACCCATTCCTGTTCCTGCTCATTTAGCAATTTTAATCTATTTATATTGGAAAAATGCTTACTGTGAAGTTCTACATTATAAAAAGGATTTTCGCTATAAATTGTCTGTAAAGCTTTATTTAATTCTTCAAAAAGATCCGGTCGATTTTTTGATACAGCCATATAAAAATCTGAAGAACCAATCTTGTACATAGGAATCCAGTCGAAAGTGTTATTTAAGTCAATTTCGACAATCATATCAAGCTTTCCGCTCTTAAAATCTTCGTGATAGGCATCTTCATCCGTATAATAAACTATCGAACAATCAATTTTGTTATCTTTTACCCATTTTTCAAGATATTTTGTATAAATATAATCAGGATTAGTTCCTATTTTTTTTCCGGTAAGTCCATCCAGATTGCCAGGATTAATTGATTTATTGTCAGGCATTATAAAAAGATAATAATCTTCTGTTCCCATTGCCTGTTCAGGAAATAAAAACATTGTAGCACGTTCTTCGTCATACGATACATCTGTAAGAATATCAAGTTCACCGTTTTTGAACATTTCAAAAAGTGTAGCCCAATCACCATAAACATATTCATACTTCCAGTCTAAATAATTGGAAACTGCAATTAAATAGTCATGGCAGTAGCCGCCCTTTGCATCTTCCTCAGACGAACCGAAAAAATAATGATCATCATAATTAAAATAACCGGTGCGAATTATTTTTGTCTCAGAAAAACCGGCTCTCGTAATAAAAAGGATCATAAAAAGAAGTGCGGCAAAATACTTATTTTTCATGTCAATATTTTACCACACTTTCTTATTATTTAGAATCAAAATAAAAGCAAATTATAAGAAAAATCACAGAAAACTCAAGGAATCTTGGGTTGGAGAAGCTGTTATATTTACACTACTCCCATCTGTAATCTTTCCTGAGAGCAGTTGTCTTGCAAGGAAGTTTTCAACATAGGTTTGAATCGCTCTTTTTACAGGACGGGCTCCCATTGCAGGTTCATAACCTTTTTCGCAAAGGAAATTAATTGCCTTATCATCAAAATTAAGCTTAATTCTCCTTTCTTCAAGGCGTTTTTGGACACGCTCGAGCTGTATTTTTATGATACTGGCAATGCAATCTTTTGAAAGCTGCTGGAACATTACAATTTCATCAATTCGGTTCAAAAACTCAGGACGGAAGGTCTGGCGAAGAAGAAGATTGATTTGCTCCTTTACCTGTGCGGGTACTTCTGAAACTGCATTGTTTTGAGCTTCAGCGTGTTCTGCAGCTTCAAGAATCAAATCACTTCCTAAGTTGCTGGTCATTATGATAATTGTGTTTTTAAAGTCAACAATTCTTCCCTGGCCATCTGTAAGTCTTCCATCGTCCAAAACCTGAAGTAGTACATTAAATACATCTGGATGAGCTTTTTCGACTTCATCAAATAGAATTACGCTGTAAGGTCTGCGTCGTACGGCTTCGGTAAGCTGTCCTCCTTCATCATAACCGACGTATCCTGGTGGTGCTCCAATAAGACGGGTAACACTGAACTTTTCCATATACTCACTCATATCAATTCGAGTAAGGGCCTTTTCATCATTAAAGAGGAAATCTGCCAGTGTTTTTGCAAGTTCTGTCTTACCAACTCCAGTTGGACCAATAAACATAAAGCTTCCCAGCGGACGATTCGGATCATTTAAGCCGGAACGATTACGACGAATTGCATCTGCTATAACCTGTACTGCTTCATTCTGGCCGACTACCCTTTTATGCAGAACATTTTCAAGTTCAAGATATTTCTGCTTTTCACCGCTCATCATTTTTGCGACTGGAATACCTGTCCAGGAGCTTACTATTTTTGCAACATCTTCTTCGGTAACAGACTGTCTGAGCAGTGAATTTCGTCCCGACTCCTGCCTTTCTTTTTCGCTTTCAAGTGCATCGTTCAGTTCTTTTTGGAGCGATGGGATAATGCTGTACTTTAGTTCTGCGGCGCGTTCCAGTTTTCCCTCGCGGGTATTTTTTTCTTCCTCAAAACGGGCCTGTTCAAGCTTTTCTTTAAGTTCCCGGGATTTATCAATATTTTGCTTTTCGTTCTGCCACTGGAGCTTCATCGCATCACGTTTTGCTGTGATTTCTGCAAGCTCTTTTTCCAGTTTTGCAAGTCGCTCCTTAGATGCGGAATCGTCTTCCTTGGAGAGAGACTGCTTTTCTATCTGCAGCTGAAGAATTTTTCGTTCAACCTGATCCAATTCCGTCGGCTGACTTTCAATTTCCATTTTTAGACGGCTGGCGGCTTCATCTACAAGGTCAATTGCTTTATCCGGCAAAAATCTTGAGGTGATATAACGGTTAGATAAAGTTGCAGCAGCTACCAGGGCTTCATCTTCAATATGAACTCCGTGATGGATTTCGTATTTTTCCCTCAAGCCACGCAAAATTGCAATTGTATCTTCTACCGTCGGTTCCGCACAATAAACCTGCTGGAAACGTCGTTCAAGAGCAGCGTCTTTTTCGATGTATTTTCTGTATTCATCCAGAGTTGTAGCACCGATTGCACGCAATTCTCCACGCGCCAAAGCAGGTTTTAACAGATTTGAAGCATCCATGCTGCCTTCGGATGCACCGGCTCCAACCAGAGTATGAAGTTCATCTATAAAGAGTATAATTTGTCCTTCCGATTTTTGAACTTCGGTGATAAGGGATTTCAGTCTTTCCTCAAATTCACCGCGGAATTTTGCACCTGCAACAAGACTGCCCAAATCAAGGGCAAGCAGCCGTTTATTTTTAAGACTTTCCGGCACATCACCACTGGCAATTCGTCGGGCAAGTCCTTCGACAATTGCAGTTTTACCAACCCCAGGCTCACCAATAATTACCGGATTATTTTTTGTACGACGGCACAAAACCTGCATTACACGGCGGATTTCATCATCACGGCCAATTACCGGGTCAATTTTATCAAGTCGAGCAAGAGCAGTTAAATCGCGGCAATATTTTTCAAGTGCCCGGCTCTTTGATTCAGGGTCCTGCGAGTCAACAGTTTGATTTCCGCGGACAGATTTTATTGCTTCAAGAACGTTATTATGGTTGATTCCAAAGGATTGAAGCAGTTTTCCACAGTTTCCGTCGGATTCAGTCATTGCAAGCAGAATGTGGTCTGTTGATAAATATTGATCATGCAAGGCAGACATTTCCTGCTCAGCTTTGGCAAGAATTTTCTGCATTTCATTGGAAAAGTAGACATTGGCATTTCCATTTACTTTAGGATAAGAATCTACCGCTGCCTTAACTTTTGCAAGCAGTTCATTTATAGAAACTCCGATACGCTCAATTATCGGGGCAACAAGTCCATCTTTTTGTTCAATCAAGGCCTGAAGAACATGTTCACCACCAATTTCCGAGCAATCATTCTTTAATGCGATTGAAGAAGCTTCCTGTATAGCTTCCTGTGTTTTGATTGTAAAATTTTCGTAATTCATAAGCGCCTCTTAAACAATTTTCTAAATTGATTTAATCATCACTTATAAACTAATCACAAAATTGCAAACTAACAAGAAAAAAAATTAAATTTTAAAAGGTGTATGAAATACCGGCTTTTACAGGGAAGGAGAAACCGTAAACATCAGTTTGTATCCAGCTCGGAATTGCTTGACCATTGCTGCTACCGATATTAAACATAGCCCCGGCATTTGCAAATAAACCAAGATGAGTGTTAAAGCGGTAGTTAAAACTTAATTCAGGACCAACAGTAAACATTACCAGAACACGTTCAAGATGGTTTGTACCGTTCTCGCAAAATAAATCACCTTTTACTCCAGCGTTACCTGTAAAGAAAAGAGACATATTTCCTTTTTTTATGAACCCATATCCAAGGCCAAAATAAATATCTGCCTCTATTCCTTTGTCTATTTCCAAATCACCCATATCATACGTAAATTTCATGGAAGAAATATCACCTCCGGCTTTAAAAACCAAGCCGTTACTACGTTCATAAGCATAATCAAAACAGAATCCAAAACCGGAAGTACTTATTTTATCAGGTTCATTAAATTCTTTAATTCTATCTTTTCCTGTAAAATAGGAATACATAAGTCCCGCATGGAGACTGTGATCTGCAAAAACCGAAGCACACAAAATAATAAACACGGAAATCAATAAGAGAAGTTTTTTCATGGTAAAGTCCTTTTGCAGTTTTGTTAATAAAATAATTATAACACAGAGCAAACAGTTGTAAAGAAAGAATCTTAAACTAAATTTCACCGAGCTCGATATGACCGAATTCGCAGACAGCTTTTGTAATCTTGGCATATTCAATCTGTTCAAGAGTCTTTTTTACGCGTTTGAAAAGTTTGATTTCGCCCACTCCGGTTCCGCCCTGAACTACATTAAGAATTTTTCGTTCGCCTTCAGGAAGTTCCAGTTTGCGGTCATAAAGTTCATCTATGCGGCAATATAAATCTACATCAATAACCCAGTTTTTATTATTTATGCTGACAGCCCAGTGCAGACGATTTTCACTTTTTGTATCTGATTCTGGAGTCTGACTACAGCTCCACACAGTTGAATATGAGCGTTTACGAGAATTAGCACAAAACATAATTTCTGAACCTTCAAAAATTCCCATAAAAGAGACCTTATTATCAAAATTTCCCTGAATTGAAAATGAGGAATCAAAAAGTTTTTTTCCAGAAATAATTGAAGAAAGACTTGAAGAAGAAATATGAAACCATTCTTCCGGCATTGTCTTTCCCCAGTAACGATCCATATAGCCATAGCATTTTTTGGGATCTACAATATATTCTTCCCCATCAAAGTTGATTGTGCCTGTAAAAGATGTTTTTATACCATAAGGAAACCATTTATCCGTTTTATTCTGATAACCTTCGCAAAACTCTTTTTTAATTTCATAATTAAGGTTCCAGGTTACATAACCACTGTCACATAAATATTCCGGGTGTTTTTTATTCTCGGTTTCCTGAATATTGATAAAACCACTAAGTTTGTCATCAGTAAAAAGTTTGTTTCCAATTAACATCGAAAAAGGTTTCATTGTAAGCTTTAATTCTTTGAGTGAATAATAGGAACAAACCTGCTTAGGTGATAAGCCCATTTTTCCGGCACGGAGAACCACATATGATGGCTGAACTATATTTTCAGATTTAATATTCTGTGCAGAAGAAGTTCCGGCAAGTGCATACTGCAAATCATCTTCTTTAATTGTAATTCTAGGTTTAAATCCCAGCAAAGGCTCGTCTGGAGATAACCAGGGATTTAGTAATTCAACTTCAATAAAGAACATAGATTCTGCACCGCTAGTTTTTTCGACCCCATTGAAAAAACATCGCCACAAATTGATTCCGGTCTTCTTTTTATTTCCGTTAAGATTATATCTGTTTAATTT
>JAILQA010000404.1 GCA_024699205.1 Treponema sp.
CGAACAGGTCAAGAATCTTCATTCTTCAGCATTTATTATTCCAAAAAACTGCATGGGCACTTCCCTTCTTTCCTATGAATATCTTGCTGAATATCTGGGAACTCCTTTTGTTGCAAAAGGTCTTGAAAGTTCTATGGGAAATGAAATCTTTCTGGTTGAAAACAAAGCATTTTATAAAGAGCTTGCAGACAAATATGGACAAGACAAGGAATGGCTTTTTGAAGAATTTATAAGTTCAAGTTTTGGCAGGGATATCCGCTTTTACAGTATCCGTGGAAATGTGGTTGCCTGCATGCAGCGAAAATCCAAAGCTGATTTCAGGGCAAATGTTGCGCTCGGAGCAACTGTCGAACCATACGAAATTACGCCTCAAATCAGAAAGATAGCGAGAGATATTTATGACCAGACAAAACTTGATTTTTTAGGAATCGATTTATTGTTTGGTACTGATAAACCTTATTTTTGTGAAATAAATGTAATGCCCGGACTGGAAGGTATAGAAACATCTTCAGAAATAAACATTGCAAAACTCATCATAGATACAATAAAAGGAGATTTTGCAAATGACAAGAACTGAGGCTGAAGATTTTATATATAAATCCTATCTTAAGGCAGCAAAGTTTCAGGATTATAATCAAAAAGATTCTGAAAAAAGAAAACCAGAACTTACAAAAGAATTAATCAGAGCAAAAGCAGGAACTCCCTGCACCGTTGTTACCGGAAGCAAAGGAAAAGGTTCTGTTGCAAATATGATTTCACAAATCTTACAGACAAAATATAAAGTCGGACTGATGACAAGTCCACATATTTCTGATTTTTGTGAAAGATTTAGAATTAACGGCAAAAATATTTCTGATGATGATTTTATAAAATATATCAGTCTGATTCAGCCGAATATTGAAAAAATTGATTCTGAAATCCCAGAAAATATCTGTGTAAGTCCAATGGGGATTCAGGCGCTTGTTGGACTTGAATATTTTAATTCAGAACAGACAGATTTTAATGTTTTTGAATGCGGAAAAGGTGCCAGATTTGATGATGTAAATAATGTTCTTCATCAATATGCGGTTATAAACAGTATTTTTCTTGAACACACAAGAGAATTAGGTTCAACCTTAGAAGCAATTGCCGAAGACAAAGCACATGTAATTACCGGTGAACAAAAATGTGTTTATGTTGCTGAGCAGACAGACACAGTTTTAGCTGTAATTCAAAAACGAGCTGAAAAATATAATGTACCAATAAAAGTTTATGGAAAAGATTTTTCGGCCCGAAATGTCAGATTTACAAATCAGGGAATGTGTTTTGACGTTCATATCAACGACCAGACATACACAGACATAATGATTCCGCTGCTCGGTGTTCATCAGGCAAAAAACTGTGCACTTGCAATGGCTTTATGCAGCGATGTCCTCGGAGATTTTGATTTTAATACAGTAAAACAGAAATTATCAGAATTAAACTGGCCGGGAAGGATGGAAGTTATCTCAAAAGAGCCGCTTATTATTTTGGATGCCTGTATTAATTCTGCCAGCTGTACGAATGTAAAGGATATACTCAAATATCTTAATATAAATAAAATCACTTGTGTAATCGGCATTCCAGATGATAAAGATTTCGCCGGCGTAATAAGAGAAATGAATGAGATTTCAGAAAACATCATTCTTACAAAATCAAGCAACCCCCATTATGTTTTTACTGAAAATCAATGCAAAAAAATGTCAGAAGAAGGAATTAAAACAATCTGGACAAACTCTGTAGAAGACGCAATAGAAAAAGCAAAACAAACTCAGCTGCCGGTAGTAATTCTTGGAACTACATCTGTGATTTCTGAAGTAAAACTTTTTTATTGACTTCACCTATATTCGGCTTTAAAATAATTATAATAAAAAACAATAAATAAAAACGATTTTAGAAAAATATGAAAGCAAAAATTAAAAAAATACAGTTTCTCTCCATTGTAATTTTTCTTTTGACAGTTATATTTCTTCTCGTTTTTATCCTTACAAAAAACAACAAGCCAAAAGTTTCTGAAGCTGAAGAACGTTCGGGTAAATTAATCCTTGGTTTTTCGCAGATTGGTTCTGAAAGTGCCTGGAGAACCCGCAATACTCAATCAATTTTTGAAGCAGCCGCAGAAAACGACATTCAGATTATTTTTGATGATGCGCAGCAGAAACAGGAAAATCAGCTTAAAGCAATCCGTTCATTTATAGTTTATCAGGTGGATGTAATTGCTTTTGTACCGATAGTCGAAGACGGCTGGGATAACGTCCTTACAGAAGCAAAAGAAGCAGGAATCCCGGTAATTCTTGTTGACCGCCAGATAAATGCAGATCCATCGCTTTATGCAGGTTTTCTGGGCGAAGACGGGCTTGAAGAAGGCAGACGGGCTGCCCGTTTTCTTATAAATAAGTGCAGAAACAAAGCAGAAACCGTCACAATTTACGAAATGTCAGGTACAGAAAACTCTTCTGTAGTAAGAGACCGGGCAAAAGGCTTCCGTGAAATGATTTCAAAAGAACAAAAATTTCAAATCATTCATTCAGAAGACGGAGATTTTTTGCGTTCAAGAGGAAAAGAAATTGCTGAAAATCTTATATTGAACAGCTCAAAGTCAGCTGGCAGCTATAAAAAAGACGGTCTTTATTACAATAATCAAAAAATAGATGCAGTTTATTCTCATAATGATTCAATGACTCTTGGACTTTTGGATTCAATCGAAACTTACGGTATAAACACCCGAGACACAATTATAATTTCTGTAGATGCTGAACAAAAATCCATAGATGCTCTGAAAGAAGGTAAACTCAACTGTGTAGTAGAATGCAATCCAAACCTGGGACCAATGCTTATGCATCTTGTAAAACAGATTGCTCAAGGAAAATCAATTCCACGCATAACCTATAACAGCGAAACAGTTTTTACCGAAGATGATGATTTTTCGCTTTATGAACCACGCGGATATTAATGAGGAGTAAAATTGAAACACGCAAAAAGTCTCCGAAAAACTCTTCTCCTGACTTACATTTTTCTTCTTTTTATCATGCTTATTCCTTCAGTATATTCTGTTCTGGTATCACAGATTCATACGCAAAAATACAATCAGATTATTTCAAACGTAAGTACGGCAAACAGAATTAATTCCATTGCAAAAGATGATATACCTGCTGAACTTTGGGAAATAATCTGCGGAAAAAAAGAAATTGAAAAGGGAAACCAGAACAAAATGAGCGATGAAATTACGACTGGCCTTACGCTCATGCTTATAACCAGCAAAAACTCTGAAAGCCGAGGCAAACTTGAAGTTGCAAACAGAGCTAATACAACCCTTCGCCGCAACATTGATAAACTCATTGTAAACATGAAAAATGGAAGCACAGTAACTCAAAATGAAGCAGCCCTTGATGAAA
>JAILQA010000416.1 GCA_024699205.1 Treponema sp.
GATTGTTACCAGCACCAGCTTTTTCTTCGTTTTTGAAAAAGGAGTCAGCAAAAGCTTTCGTAGATAATCTCTTTCTTTAAGAGTGTCCCAGAGTGAAAATGATTCCTGAAAGGCTTCTTTTTCGATAGGAGACAGAAATGAATATGTCAGCTTTCCAGAATCTCCACTCTGATAAAAATCACACCAGATCGTTTTATCAGCTTCATCACAGAAATCCGCATAAGAGTTGATAATATTCTTACATCCGGCCTGAGCAGAATACTGCTTCATTGAAACATTATTCACAATGATTGAAGACATAGCCTCAATGCTTGAATAAGGAATTGCAGTTTCACCAATTTCTTCCAAAAGCAGCAGCAGTGTATCTGCCTGATTAATTACATAACCAAGTTGATCAACAGCTGCATCTCCAACCTTATTTAGTGCAATTTTCTGAGCACACCACTTACGAATGTTTTGAACAAAAGCTTTGATAGCTGCCACTTCAACATCAGTTTCTTCAAAATATGGCTGATTTATATCCGGCAAGAACTTTTCGATTTTTTCATTTAAATCTGGATATTCTTCAATTTGTTTATTGATGAAAGCTCGGCAACCATCATTGTAATACCCTCCGCTTTTGCAGATTTTCTCGGCAAGCTTCTTTCTAAAATAATCAGAAAGTGGGTTAATCGAAGTATTGAGCCATTCAACAATATTATAAAGGTTTAATGGCCTCTCAAACATAGTAAGACCGATTGCGAGCAATTCTGCAGTTTGAGGAATTCCAGATATTTCAGAACCACTGGTTTTCTTACCTTCCAGCTTCTGCCAGTTATCAAACTCCTTGTTATCAGCATTAATCCATACATCAAAATCTGAAACGTCCAGCAGACTCAAATATTTTATAGCTTCGTCACGCTCTGCAAACTTCCAGATTTCAAAGGATTCGTCATTAGAATCAAGCTTGATACCTTTTCCACCTTCCAAAATTGAAAGAACCTTGGAGATATTATTGCTTTCCAATTTCTTGTCATCAGCTTTAAAAGTAACTCCTCGTTCAATCAAAGCATTCAATAATCGTACCTCAGCCGGACTAAAATCTTTATAATAAGATGAGGTATGGATTTCCAGCTCTGGAAGTGTGCAGCCTCCTTCAACCTGGGCTATGAGCTCCAGCAATTCTTCGCCGGCAGACTTATCATCAAAGAACTCTTCTACACCAGAAAGTACCTTCATACGTTCTGTAGGAGCTGGTGAAGCTTTAGTCCATCCGGCTGCAGCTAAAGTATCACGCCATTCAAGACATTTTTTTGCTGTATTTAAGGAGTCAATCTTAAAAGATGCTGCCATGGTATTTTTCGGATTTTTTGCCATGAACTTTTTCATAGCAGAATAGTAATCTACAAAACGAGTTCCATAATCCTTAACTTCTGAACAGATTCCAGCATGCAGTCGGATAATTCCACAAAGTCCTGCTGTATTTACAACTTTTGCATCAAACAAAACCGGTGTCTTTTCAAAATCAACATAAGCATTTCCGGTAAAAGAAGGATTATAAAACAGTTTCATAGATTCAAACTCCTTTGATAATTATACCACACAAAGCTATCATTTTGTGATAGTTCTCGGATTTAATTGTCCTCTTTATAAGAAAACTTGCATGTAATCGGATAAAAATGCAATGGAAAAGTTCCATAAGGGCCAGCTGTATTTTTTATCGTAATGAGTTCTGCATCTTGGTAATTAACACGATAATCATATAATCGATTTCTGTGAAGAAAGAGAATCTTATCAGCCTTATCAGCAATAATCATATTCTTTCTTAAATCCTGAATTGTTGGTTCTTCATTACTCTTTGTTGCAGGTAAATCCAAAGATAAAATAATTGGTATGTGAAGATCCATAGCAAGTGACTTAAACTCCGTCAGTAATCTAGCAAGTCTGGTTCGATAAATTTCTGAATCGGCATCAATAATTTCCTGTATGTATTTAAACCCATCAATAAATAATAATTGGATGTGCTCCTCAAGAGCCATTTTTAGAACATTGTCTTTGAGTTTCTTGAAGCTACAATTAGGTTCATCATAAAAATAGAGCGGAGCTTCAAAGAGTGCGTTAGCAGTTTTCTGAACCTTTTCTAGTTCTGAAATTCTCATCATTCCACTTCGAATCTTAGAAATAGGTACCTCAGAGTTAATCGCAAGTAATCGAAAACCAATATCACGATCTATTGTACCAGGTGTTACAAGTCCTACGGGAATATTTTTATTTAATATAAAGTCACTGATTAAACTCAATATAAAACTGGATTTCCCTATCGATGGTCTGGCTCCTAAAACTATAAGATCTTCTTT
>JAILQA010000429.1 GCA_024699205.1 Treponema sp.
TGCTTTTGAACAAATCAATAATCAAATGAATAATCAAATGAATAATCAGTCTGATGATGAAGAAAATAATTCCTTAAGTATATTAAGTGAGAAAAAACTTGCAGCCTGTAAAGAAATAACAGGGGCCTTTGAAAAAACTGACTTTATAAGATTTAGTCAGGAGCATGATTTTAAGGATGAGGAGAAGCTTTCCTTTATTCAAAAGCTGATTGAAAATATTGAGATTCTGGAGGAAGAAGGAAATGCTTAGCTTTCAGAATCCGGCAGCTTTTTTGTTGTTTTTACTTATTCCTCTTTTGTTTATCTTGAGAAAATTAAAGGTTTTTACAAAAATCACTTTTCCTGCTGTTCTTGCTGACTGGGAGGGAAGAGCCTTTAGATGGAAGGGAAGTGGGCGTAAGTTTTTACGAATCCTTTCAAAGATTTTTTTGTGGGCCAGCTTTATCTTTGTTGTTGCAGCCCTGGCAGATCCTGTACGCTCAAAACAGGAAAAGGTTTATGCTTCGGTAGGAACAGATATTGTTTTTGTAGTAGATACAAGTCCTTCTATGGCGGCTAAGGATATAAACGGAAATACACGTCTGGAAGCGGCTAAAAATACTATAAAGCGGCTTTCTCAGGAGCATGAGGATTTTAGGTTTGGAATAGTTGTTTTGGGAAGTGAGGCTTCAATTCTTGTTCCACCGACAAATGATCATAATGTTTTTTATACCCGTATTGATGATATAAGCGTTGGTCTTTTAGGAAACGGTTCTGCAGTTGGAGATGGTTTGAGCACAGCGGTTTATCATCTTTCAAGTTCAAGCTCACCTAAAAAATGTATTGTTTTACTTACGGACGGAGAAAATAATGCCGGTGTAATTCATCCAGAGACTGCGGCAACTTTGGCGGCTTCAAAGGAAATTACAATTTATGTTGTAGGAATTGGTTCTAAAGGAACGGTTCCTATTGAGTATGTAGATCCGGTTACAAATAAACTTTATTCAGGCTATCTTGATTCTAATTTTAATTCAGCTCCTTTAAGAAAAATTGCTTCTATTTCAAGCGGACGATATTTTGAAGTTCAGACAGTTGAAGAATTAAAGGCTTCTTTATCAAGCGTGGCTAAATCAGAAAATACAAATGTTAGTTTTTCCTATAGAAGTGTGAATGAGCTTTTGTACGATAAGTTTTTGTTTATTGGTTTGCTTTTAATTATAGCGGCATGGATTATAAAGCGTATTCTATTGAATGAAATTATTTAGGAGCAAAAAATGAATATAAGTTGTGAACGTCCTTACGCCCTCTTTGCAATTTTAATTATAATCCCCGTGCTTATACTTATTGCCATTCATAACAGAAAAGCAAATTATGCTTCTGGTTTTTCCAATACAAAGGGTTCAGCTTTTGTAAAACGACTTTTTAATATTCAAAAGATGATTTTTATCCGTAGTCTTTTTATTGCCCTTGCCTGGTGTATGCTGGTTCTGGCTTATGCAAAGATTTCCTGGGGAACTTATCTGATGCCTGTACAGAAAAACGGAACAGCGGTCAGCTTTGTATTTGATATTTCAAACAGTATGCTTGCAAAGGACGGACCAGAAAAAAATACGCGACTTAAGGCGGCTTCGATTTACGTACAGAAGCTGCTGGACAATATGGAAGGTATTCCTTGTTCAATTGTTCTTGCAAAGGGGGATGGTGTAGTTGCTATTCCGCTTACAGAAGATAAACTTATGATAGAAGGCTTACTTGAAGTTCTTTCTCCTTCGCTGATGACAGTTCCCGGCTCAAGTATTGGAAAAGGCATACTAAAAGCAAAGGAAACTTTTCCGTCCAATTACGGGGCTGCCGGAAGAATCTGGGTTTTAACGGATGGAGAAGAAACAGACGGAACTTTAAAAAACGCTCTGAGTGAATGTGTAAAAGTTGGTATTCCTGTTTCTATTGTTGGTTTTGGTTCGGAAAAAGAGACTGAAGTTCTTGCAGGAGATGGCAAAACACTTGTAAAGACTTTTCTTCATTCAGAAAAAATTAATAAGACAATAGAAGATTTGCAAAAATCCATGCGTTATTATAAAAGCCGTCTTCCCGTAACTTTTATTAATTCAAATGAAAGCGGTTCTGCTATAAAGCTTTTGAATCAGATAAAGAATGATGGAAATCAGATTATAAGTTATGAAGCAAAGCCTGTTCCACGCTATAAATTATTTTTGCTTCTGGCGGTTTTGTTTTTTGCCTTCAGTTATATTTTTACGGAGTTTGATTTTTTAAGATTATTCAGAGAATCTAAAAGTATGCTTTCGGTTTGTGTTTTTGCAATGCTTTTGGGCAGTGGTGGTCTCTTTTCTGGGTGCAGTTCAAAATCAATGCAGGTTTTGAAGGGTTCCTATGCTGCAAAACAACATCAGTATCCAAAGGCAGTTGCTGCTTTTTATAAGGTCTTTCAGCAGGAAGCAAAAAATCAGGATTCTGAAGCTTTAGAATATATTGTTTACGACTTAGGAACCGCTTATTCTCTTCTTGGTGAAAATGAAGCGGCAAGGGAAAAGTTTTCTCTGATTGAAAAAGCAGCAAAGGAAGAATCACCTAAAAATGTTATTTATGCGACTTACTATAATCAGGGAGTAATTGCCCATAAGGAAGGCCGCTATGAAGAGGCTCTTGATTATTTTAAGAAGGCACTTGAGACAGATTCTTCTAAAATAAATGCTAAGATAAATATGGAGCTTTCTATACGACTTGTGGAAGAGGAAGTAAAACACAAGGAAAGTAAGACAATTCCGGCGTCGGAAGATAAGACTTCGGTTTCTGATATGGAAAAATCACTTTTTGAACGCATAAAGGAGAATGATAAAAAGCAATGGAAAAACAGCGAATCAAATCAGACTCAAAATCTTGCCGAAGATTATTAATTCTTTTACTCTTGCCTTTTGCAATTCTTCCGGCAAAGCTTTCTGCACAGAAAATTAATTCTTCGTTTTTTAAAAACTTGAGAATTGAACCTTCTCCAGATCAGGAATTGTTTACCAATAGCAGCCTTAAGTTTGAAGTTATAATTCCTGGAATAAAACCTGGACAGATTGAAGCAGCTGTTCCTTCTGAAGATGAAAACATTTCTTTCAGAACCTTGCGCCGTCTGGAAGATTTTACGACTGGCGGTACAAAAATTGAATTGTGGATGACTTTTTCTAAAGACGGAACTTATAAATTAAATCCTCTTCAGGTAAAGGTTAAGAATAATTCTTATAACATAAAGTTTGCAGATTTTGTAATTCGCAAAAATCCCCAGGAGCTTGTACCTGTGGTTTTTGTAAGGCTTAATGGGACTTATGTTAATTCAGAAGCATATTCTGCTGGTGCGCAAAAGGGACAGCCTCTTATTTCTGTAAAGGCAGGGCAGAAAATTGATTTTAGAATCTATATTAAGTATGCTGTCCAGCTAGTTCAATATGACTGGGAAATCCCTAAAAACTCAATTTTTACAGAATATAAAAAATACGAAATCACAGAATTAAAATACCGCGACAGGGTTTATTCTGAAGACCTTGTTCCAATTGCTGATTTTGAATGGATTCCTCTGGTAGAGGGAAAACTGGAGCTTCCTGAGTTTTCTTTGAGTGCAATTGGCTATAACGGCCGCAGAACGGATTTGTCTATGCCAAAAGCATATATTCAGGTAAATGCAGGAGCTTCTTCGGCAGATAGTTTTGCTGGTGCTACTGGAAGCAATCCAAGTCAAGAGCGTCTCTTTGCTTCTGCCTTTGAAGTTAATAGGGATGAAGAGGAAGCAGAGAATGCAAAGGTTGTTACGGAAGAGGTTTGCAGGCAGCTTGCAGAATTAAGAGCCAGAGAAAGGATATTATTCACAATAAAGACGATTAGGCAGAGGGAAGCGCTGGAAAGGGAGTATAATATTCCTGTAAGCAGAAAGGAGTTTCCTGCTGCGATTCTAATTATTTCAATCTTTTTTGTACTTCTGCTTATTATTCTTCTTTTGATTTTTATTAGAAAAAGAAAAGTTGGGCTGGCAATTTGTCATGGAGTTACTCTTATCTGTTTTCTTGTAATAATGATAGTTTCTTCGGTAAAAGTTCATTCCAGATTTGCAATCAGTCTTGGCTGTACACTTTATACAATCCCGGAAGAAAATGTACAGACTAAATCTCAGCTGCCGGCAGGGAACAGAGTTCAAATTAGAGATGAAGCAGCAGACTGGTATTATGTTGAGCTTGGTGAAAGTGTCGGCTGGTGTAGAAAAAATGAGGTTTTGATTATAAAATAATCCGATTTCTTAAATTATTTTTGCAGGGGTGTTTGTATGGATATGAACGATATTCTGGCTCAGTGGGATAAGATGCAAACTGATCAGATAAAAAAACAAAAGGAAAGCGGGAAGAATACGGTTTCTCATAAAAAAGCAAATGCTCCAACTCCTGAAGAAAAAGCCAGGGCTGCAGAAAAAGATTTTGAAGCCAAATTAAAGGCAGAAAACTCAAAAGAAATCAATCCTATGGAAATGTGGCTAAGACGCTATGGCACTGTAGATAAAGATAAAATCGCAGAAGAGGCTGAATATACCAACCGCGAAAAGGATAGAAGTTATCTTATCAATATGAAGCCTGAAGCCAGACTTGATTTGCATGGACTTCATCAGGATGAGGCTTATGAAAGGCTGGATAATTTTATTGCAGATTGTAAACGTCGTGGAATAAAAAAGGTGATGATAATTCACGGAAAGGGAAATCATACTACAGGAACAGATCCTGTTTTGGGAGAACTGGTTCGTCATTTTATTGAAAGGGATAAACGCTGTGGAATGTCTGGGCATCCTAAAACTCGTGCAGAGGGTGGAAACGGAGCAACTTGGGTAATTTTGAAATAATAAATGCTAAAATCGGAAAAGAAAAAAAAATCTAATTCTACGGATTTTTTTCTTGTAACAATCTGAAAAAATAATTATTTTAAAGGATATATGAGCGATTTTTACGAAGATTTAGGGGTTGAAAAAACGGCGAGTGCCGAACAGATAAAAAAGGCATACAGAACTCTTGCATTTAAGTATCATCCAGATAGAAATCCAGGGGATAAGGTTGCAGAAGAAAAGTTTAAAAAAATTAATGCTGCTTATGAAGTTCTTGGTGATGAAGCTAAACGTCGTAATTATGATTTAATGGGACAGAGCGCTTATAATAATTATTCTCAAAATGCAGAAAATCCATACCAGAATACTTATTCAAATTACAATCCATTTGGTGAAGGGGAGACCTTCTGGGAGTGGTTTAATTCACAGCAGAATAGAGCTGGACAATCTCAGGACAATCGTTCGCAGAGGGAATATCGCCATTGGGAATATTCTTCGGACAATTCTGACTATTCCGATTATTCGAATTATTCATATTCCGGCTGGTTCAGCAGATTTTTCATGAAGGTTTTGCAGATTCTCTTAGGTATATTATCATTTAGGGTTTTGGTATATTTTATTCCTTTTGGACCTCTTATCA
>JAILQA010000020.1 GCA_024699205.1 Treponema sp.
CTTTAGCCGTCAATCTTGTATTTCTTTTCTTCTTCATCTGTACTTACCTTATCAAGATTTGGTTCATCCCATCCAAGGAACTTTCTAAGTTCATGAATATCCTTCGGACCTTTTACACCCTTTGCATTAACAACTGCAAACATTCTGATTGCATCCGTCTTGCCCTTTACATGTACACCAGGCATTTCTTCTGCAATAATTTTATCTTTTACCAGTTTATAGGTATTTTCTGTAATAAGAATATCTGTGGCAAAGGGTTTATTTAAGGCTTCAGTTCGGCTTGCAAGGTTTACCGTATCACCAATTACAGTGTAATTCATATGACCTTCACAACCAATCTGTCCGGCAACAATAGGACCACTGTTAATACCGCAACCAATTTTTATAGGAGTTTTTCCTTCTTTTTCTCGCTTACGGTTAAAATGATAAAGGGCAATTCGCATCATGAGAGCGCCTTTTATTGCATTCCAGGCATCGCTTTGAGGACTTCCTGAAGTTTCCGGAGCCCCCCAAACTGCCATTACCGCATCACCAACAAACTTATCTACAATTCCAGAAGTTTTATCTACACATTCACACATGCGGGCAAAATATTCATTCAAAAATTCAACGACCTCGTCTGGAGTTAGTTTTTCTGACAGAGCAGTAAAAGAACGGATATCTGAGAAGAAAATAGTTGCATTTTTACGTTCGCCACCAGGAGCAAGTTCATCGCGGGCTGCTTTTTCGGCAATAAACTTATTGGTAAACTTTGTAAAAGTATTCATGAGACGGTTACGTTCAGCAAGACCATTGGTCATTTCCATAAAGTTATCAGAAAGATAAGCGATTTCATCTTTTGAATGAGAATCAAGCTGAATATCATAATCACCGGCAGCAATTTTTTTTGTTGCTTCTACAAGTCCGTCAATTGGTTTCGTAAGCGTTCTACTAAATAAGCGAATGAATAAAATCGAAAGCAAAAGAACTGCAACAATAAGAAGAATAATTCTATAAGTTGTTCTGTTTAAGGATTCATAAACAGCATCTTCGGAAACACAGGTAATTACAAACATATTACCGACAATTCTGTTATAGGAATAAAACCAGTTCTTTCCATTCTGATCTGGACGTAAAATCTGGCTGTTCTGCAATTTTGACTGTTTGATTTCTGAAATAGCATCGAGATATGAAAGATTTTCTGCACCAATCATCATTTCTTCATCTGCATGTATTAAAATAATACCGTCCTTATTTATTACAAAAGTTTCGTTATAAGAACTTGAACTTGTAATATCAGCAAGAGTCGCGCATTCTACACCAACAACAATAAAATCATTTTTATTTGTAATGCTGTTATAATGCGAAAACAAAATGCCAAGAATCGGAGTATTGAATACAGAGGAAAGATTTACAACCTCAACCTCCCCCTGCATTATTTTTTTTACATATTGGATGTTGTTATCCAGCCAGTAGAAAAACTTTTCCTGGGTCTGAGAATAAGATTTTGAAAAGGCATTGTTTACTTTAAGCTCAAAGGAAGTTGCATACAAAAAAGAACAATCAGGATTGCGCTCACAGAAATCTTCAAAAAGAAGTTTAGACTGTGTTTCAAAATCTGGACTATCGTTTATAACTAAAAGAGCATTTAAAAATCCGTCTGCATTGCTCTGTACATTTACAATGGTTTCCTGAATAGTCTCTGCCGTTCTGGCATTTATGATATGGTTATTTTCTTCGGCTTTGATTCGCTCTTCACTTCGTACAAGAGTAGAAATCATTACGGTAATACCTGATAAAATACAAATTACAAGTATAGAAAAAATCGAAACAAGCTTAAGGCTGATTGGAACTTTTACTACAGATTTTCGTTTGTCTTTCATTTATTATCCACCTCAAAATCAAAGAAATATGCATCACATTCAACTCCGCTCTTCATAGCAGGAACAATTTGTGCAAAAGTAATATTGTTCATATTTAGCTTGTGTACCTGTGAATTAGAACGTTTCTTCAAAGAATTAAGCGAAATATTTACAGTGGTTATATCTTCATTTTTGGTTTTAAACTCTTTTGCAAAACAGCCTCCGTCCCTTGTAACAACATAGAACATATACTTATTGCCGTCGCCAAGCACCTTAAACTTAAGAGATTTTGCAAACTTAATTGCATTTACAACTTCTTTTTCAGAAGTCTTATAATTAAGCTGCTCGTCATTTCGCATTACAGGTCCATATAAGTTGATTGCCGCATGATATTGATTATCTGAATAAACAAATACCTGTGAATATTTAATCTGTACATTTTCTACAGGCGGCTTCCAGTTTGCAGGATTATTAAATGCAGTTTCATAAGCATCGGCTTGAGCTTTATAAGGAGTATTATCCTGGTAAAGAACAAGTGCCTTTGTATCATTAAGACCAGCCAAATCACGCTTGAAAGTTGAGTTCTTTGACCAGTTCAAATAAATAGTTTGTCCAGAAGTCCAACCTTCAAAAGCAGAGGCTTCAATCTTTGCTACAGTCGGTGGAATTGAAATTATTTTAATATTCTTATCATTTGCAAAGGCCTGGGATGAAATCACTGCAAGGTTTGAAGCAGCTTTCAAATCAACCTGAGAAAGATTTGAACAATTCATAAAGGCCTGAGAACCAATAGCTTTAACTGTATTAGACAATGAAACGGATTTAAGAGAATGATAATCCACAAAACCATTTACTTCTGTTATTCCTTCTTCAAAAGCAATAGAAGTAACTTTATCAAGATTGTCATAATCATAAGCATAAACGCTGCCTGCCTTTGTAATTGATGCACTCTGAGAAAGGACTTCTCTGACAAAGGTATCACTTCTAAGAGGAATGCGGACACCAAAGGAGAACATATGTACCAGTTTGTTATTCTGATTTTCGTTCAAGAAATTATGCATTTCGAAATTATATCTCAGCTCATAGAACTGCATTATAAGTAAGCCAATCTGTCCACTGAAATAAAAATCGGCAGCATTAAAGAATCCGTCTTTTTCAATTGATAATGCTTTATCAAATCCTGCTGGTAAACCAAAAGCATTAGACTGAGAAAAAGGGTCTACAATATTATAACCTACTCCCAGACCAATAAAAGGAGTTAGAACATATCTTGGAACAGCAAAATGGAAAAAGAGTTCTGGAGCCAGTTCATAACAGTTAGGATTATCAACAGACTGATGAGGATTGTATTTAGCACCTAAATTCAAATAGAACCAGTCTTTATGATAAATATCAAATTCAAGTCTAAAATCCATATCCAGCGAAGTACTGCTGATTTTGTCCATATTACTGCTGTATGAAAATCTGAGGAAAGGGAACAAAGGCGGCTTTTTTCTTACGACATTAACTTCGTTATCATAAAAAACAACC
>JAILQA010000029.1 GCA_024699205.1 Treponema sp.
CATAAATAAAGCCGCGAAGACTATAATAACAAATTTCTTAGAAGAAGAAGAAGAAGAAGAAAAAGCGTCACATACAAATACCTCTGCCCCAAGTGTATAAAATGCAAATTTTTCATTTTTTACTAACACAGACTCGCTTAATGATTCAGATAACAAATCGACATATTCCGTTACAAACTTTGTTAAAGTTTCTAGTTGATTTTCATTTACAATAACAGATAGATGGAATATATTACGATACTCTCTTATCCAGTTTTCTTGTATATCAAGTTTAAAAAACTTACCATTAACAAGATCATTTATAAAATTATTATAAGCTCTTTTATCAGTAGAAAAATCCTCACCTAAGAAAGGATAATTCTTATAAACCTTTGCAATTTCAGGCTTACTGTTAAATGCATCAAAAAGCACTTTAGAAAAATCAAAATCATTCCAACGCTGACTTTCCCAATCTTGCGGATGCCTGTGCGCAGTAATCGTATAAATTACATTCACTTTTTTTTCAGCCAAAGCAGATTCAGGATGCAAAGTTGTTTTAATACGAGGCAATGCAAAAAGATACAGTCCTGCAAGAATAGTAACAATCGCAGTTCCAAAACAGATTAACCTGCGGTATTTTAAAACAATCACAAGCAAATCTAATAAAGAGATTTCTTCATCATCTGCATTTATACAATTATTAACATTATCAGACATTAAATCCTCCATTTTTTTTCAAAATTACCAAGTCTTTCATCCCCCACCACACACCTTCCTCTTTATCACAACACGTCCTCTACTAAAACGTTTCTTCAAGGCATAGCTTCGCCCGTACGACCTTCCATACAAAAATCGCATACACACCAGAGAAAGAGAAAGACAGCCAAACTTTTCTGCACCTCTAACAGGCATTGACAGAAAAATCAGGCATTTTTACAGGGCACACTACACACACAGCTGCATGTGCCGGCAAGCTATAAATTGAATCAATAAAAGTGAATAAACCAACTTTTTTAATCGTTCAACTTTTGAACATTATACAATATACGATGAACAATATAAAGAGATTTTTAAGATTTTTTTACATGCAGCACAGGCAATGTATGACACACATTGTCCAGCATGCATGTCATACATTCAACAGCATATATGTCATACATTCTGCAGTATCCTCGCCATAAAAGCTTTAATATTTTTGTCACACATCCACAAACATTTTAAACATTAACTTATACAAATATTTAGCAAAAAGTTTACAAAATTTGTCTTGACAATTTTCAATAATAGTCTATATTATAATTAACAATGGAAGCCGTAATGAACATAGTAATTGGCTTACACTAGCGCAACCCGGAGTGCTGAACGGGTTGCTTATATTTAAGGAGCATATAATGAACAATAAAACAATGCTTTTGGCAGAAGAAAGAAAAAGCACAAATCTGTCTAAGTTTCTGCGTATTTTGCGCATACAAAACGACGAACTCTTAGGCGACATGGCAAATAAAATTGGCATTATGCCTTCTTATCTTTCTTCCATAGAGGCAAACCGCAGGCCGCTTACACCAGCACTAATGCAGAAGCTTGTGAACTCTTATAATCTTGATGAAAAAGATCAGGAAAAGCTTGAAAATTACATTGCAGAAGCTGCACGCAGTGTAGAAGTAGACCTTACTCATGTTCGTGACGAAAGTATTCTTCCAAAATACGTAGATACGGCTCTTCTTTTTGCAAAAGACCTTTCTACACTTGGGAGTGCCGAACTTGATGAAATTAAAAAATTGCTTATAAGTTTCAACAGGGAGGAGAAACATAATGAAAAAAGGGATTTGTATAAAAGTTAAGCTGCTACCATATCACGAATATAAAAGACTTTCTCGAATCTTAAAGATCCGTCTGGGTGTAACTTTAGACAGTGCAAGAAAAATTTTATACGTACTTGAAGAAGTCTGTAAAAAACTTGATCCTGCATTCAGTTACACCACAGATTATGATTACCTGCCCGCCACAATCCTTGGCTCCTACGACCCCAAAAAGCATATAATCTACATAGCCCCGGAAACCTACAATAATGCATACAACGGTAACCTTTTAGCCCTTTATACAATCGTACACGAAATTTCTCACTGGGCTTTAATTACACTTTTTCATGTAAAACCTGATTTTATACTTCTTGAACTGCCGGCAGCGTTTTCTGTAACTACAGATGCAGAATTCTACGCCGATATGCTGTCATGTTACTTGATGATGCCAGCTTCAGTGTTTTCAAGAACAAAAAAACTAAAGACACTTCTTACCAAAGGGAAAAAACGCGGCATTTACAATATGTCGCTTACAATATTCAAATACAGGAGGTATTATCGTGCAATCGGATTTAAACATCCGTATGGTCTTCACAAGGCCAAAAAAATAGCCTGATTTCTATTTGCACTAGAAAATCAGGCTTGGTAGCAAGGACTTTGTAAAATCCTCGAACTGTTACTAAGAATTTTACGATGTTCCTTGCTGTTTGTCAAGCCGCCGCCAAAGGCAGCAAGGAGCCAATATGGCAACTGTTTACACAGATCACGATAATAAAATAAACGTGGTCATTCATCAGAATCAGTTTTCAGAAAATGAAAACTCTTATTATGGAAGAGTAACACGCAATACTGTTACTCTTGAGCAGCTTATTAAAGGTATCTTAGACGATAACCAGAACACAAACACAGGTCTTAATGCCTATATCTTAAATTTTGCTATGGACAGAATGAAATCTCGTATTCTGGCAGAAATTAAGGCAGGTAACGCAGTAAGCCTGCTGGACTTAGGAACTTTGTATCTTGGGCTTAAAGGTTCTTTTACCATGGATGCAGAAAATACTGACGTCACTGCCCTTAAAGGCAAGGAACTTACCGTAGGCTTTACGCCTTCAGAAGATGTTCAAAATACAGTAAGCAAGCTAAAGGTAGGAAGCATCTCTCAATGCCTAAAAGCCCCTGCAGTCAACAACATTGTAAATCTTTCTACAAAACAAGAAAGCAAACTGCTTAACATCGGCAAGGCTGTTGAACTTAAAGGAAGCCGCCTTAAACTTACTGGGGAAAACTCAGGCATCTGGCTTATTCCAGTTAAATCTGACGGCACAATGAATACAGACGAAACAAAATGGGTTCAGATTACAGAAGAAAACATCTTCAAAAACTACCCGAAGAGCCTGATTTTCCAGATTCCGCCAACAGTCACTACAGGCAAATACCAGATAGCTGTCCGCACCACATACTGTGGCGGCAACACAGAGTTAAAAACTCCGGCTACAGGCTACAGCCCGACAGTTGAACTAACAGAATAATTAAAAAAACATCCCCGAATTCCGTCATTCGGGGGCATATTTTTATTCTGTTTATGCATATCAAACCTCCTATTTTCATTTATAAATATAAAACAACCACATTCTTCGGCCAAGGATAGTTACTCAGGAACCAACCGCATTATAATCGGTTTTATATTGAAAAAATGGCGCGAAGGAGTAAAACGGCTTACGAAAACACTCTTTTTGTGCTGCCGCGTGAGCGGCAGTCGAATATAGTTACAAGTACAAAAAGCGTGTAGCATGCGGTTTCGACAAGTCGTTTTCACGACCGGGAGCCATTTTTCACGGGTAATTTTTTATAATACAGAATCCCTGAGTAACTATCCTTGATATAAAAAGTTCACATCGCTTCTAAAATTCTTTCTATTGCAAGAGTACAGTCTAAAGTATGATATGCCGGATACAGGGCATACATAGTTTCTGCATTACATTTTTTACCGATTGTTTTACTATCCTGATTTGTAAGAAAATGCCAATATCGATATGTGTATCCAATCCAAAAAAGAGCTTCTTTGTTGTATACTTCTCCATGTAAAATATTCTGATTTTCTTCAAGCACATCAAACAATAAATTTTCTTCACCAAGCCATTGAGTTCTGTCATAAGGCAAATCAAAATACTTTGCTGTATTACTTTGCATGTAAAAATCTATAAATTCCTTACTTGAAAATCCTTCCTTAGCAGAAAGTTCAAACATCTTCCCCTGCACAGAACAAAGCTGACGTTCAAATTTAGAAAGCGCATGAAAACTTCTATTTAATAAGTTCATCAAAATACTTTCCTTCTCTACGGTATTTACGGCATATTTCATCTGCAAGAGAAACACCCATTTTTCTGTTTTCTTCGCTTTTTATAACCAGATTTTTCTTTTGTTCCAAAGTCAATTTATATTCATTTATTACAGAAATTGCATCACAAGCTTTCTGAGTTACAGCAACATATTGAACTCCAAGTTTTAATGCAGAAAGACTTTCAATAAGAGCAATATCAGTTATATCGCCGTCAAAAAACCGGTCAAGAACAACAAACATTCTGTCATTCGCAATATAACCTTTAAAAATATCCACATTATCTTTGTATACAGCATATTTTTCATATAACGCAGGTGAAAGTTCCTTTGTAAGCCTGCCGCGATTAAAAGCAACAAAAAGTGCCCAATCAAGATTCAAAGGGATTTCTTTAACAGAAAGATTTGAACAATCAAGTTCCAATTCGTACAGTTTTGCTTGTTTGTAATTACAAATCAATGTCATAGGCTGATCTTTTTCAGTCCCCATATAAAAACCTTTACCAAAATCACAAAGCGTTCTGCTTACGGGACTAATCTTTCCACTTATTCCATTTTTTGAACCATGAAAAAGTTTTAAACATTTATCTGCCATATTTGTATATTCTAATTGCTTATTATTGTGAGTCAAGCTATTTTACTAACACACATCAGGCACCGCTTCTGCATCGGTATAGCACAAGTCTACTTTTTTACTGTACCCGAACATTCCGATTTCTACGGTAACACGATGGCAGCGGCGATTTACACGAATTATCTTACCTTCAAAGCCTTTTAAAGGCCCTGAAACAATTACAATCCTTTGATTTTCATCAAACCTGGCATCAGAAAGGCCTAACAGTTCACCGTTCTTTCGGAAAGCCGCATAATATTCAA
>JAILQA010000036.1 GCA_024699205.1 Treponema sp.
GGCAAAAAAGGAATGTTCACTTTCAAGTCAAAGTTATGTAAACGAAATCTATAAATCTTCTTACAAATATACTCCTAACTTTAAGGAAGCAGTTGATTGCTATAACAATAATGAAGTTTTCTTTGAAGGCTTTGATGATTATGCACATAAAGACAAAAAAACAAGAGCCAGTGCTGTTCTTAATATCTTTGATTCTTCTGTAAGTGTTTATCCTTCAGCTGTACAGTCTGTAAAGTTTGGACTTGCCTGGACAGAATCAAAAGCAGTCCCAGAGGACGGATTTGCATTTGTATTCTATGATTCAGCAAAACGAGAAGATAAAGAAGCAGCCCTTAAAAACTTTGATGAAAGCGTTTCAGTAGCAGCAAAATATGTTCTAGAAAATCCTGATACAATTCTTATTGTTACCTCTGCTGCTTTGGATGGAAGCACAATTCCAGCCTTTATGTTAGGAAATAACATTGAAAGTGGCAAAGATGCTGCAACACTCTTGGATTATGTAAAGACTGTAATTATTCCAGACTAATTGAAGTATTCTTTTGGTTTATAAAAAAACACCTTTTAGGAGTAATATATGATTAAGAAAAAAATATTTTTGGGAATAACTTTTTCACTTTTATTATCATCCCTCTGTATTCTTACTGCTTGTCAGGAGCCAAATAATACAGGCAATAAAAATCCTCCACCTCCACCTGCAGATGAAATTGATTATAATGAATATGTTCTTCCATCTGGTGCTACTGGAGATATTCCTGCCTGGACAAAAACAGACACAACCTATTCAATCCCTGATATCAGCCTTCACGGCGAGTCATCCAACGTTACACCAGAATTGAAATCCGCTCTGGCAGATGCAGTTGCAAAAGGAAACTTCTTCAAAAAACCAAAGAATTACATAGTAATGATTGGTGATGGTATGGGTGTTTCTCAAATTATTGCTGCAACAAAATACAGGGGTGACCTTTTGATGAATGAGCTTCCTTACAGAGCAGTTGCGAACTCCTGGTTACGCGGTGAAAATGGCATGGGCGGTGTTGTTACCGATAGTGGTGCTGGTGGAACAAAAATAGCAACAGGCTATAGAACAAATAAAGTTTTTGTTTCTATGGATGCAGAAGGTGATGAATTGATGTCTTTAAGCGAGCTTGCCCGTTCTAAAGGTAAAAAAATTGGTGTTGTAACAAATGCTGAATTAGCAGATGCTACACCTGCCGATTTTTCAGTTCATTCAAAGAACAGAAGTCAGGGCTGGAATAAAATCTGCCAGATGCAGGTTCTTTTTGGTGCAGATTTGTTTATGGGTGGTTCAGATTCTAGCCTTACAGATGCAATCGCAAGTCTTAAACCTCTTTCTGGTAAGACCATCAAAAAATACACTACGCTTGCAAAAATTATACCAGCACTTGATACTATTGGTTCTAATGAATTAATGTGGAATCTCTTCCCTGATGGCGATACAACCTATGCTCGCTGGGATTCTTCTTCTAAAAAATATCCAAGTTTACAGCAGGCAATGGCTGTTTCTTTGACCCATTTGCAGAAAATCAGCGGTGACGAAGGTTTCTTCCTGATGTTTGAAAATACTTACACTGATATTTATGGCCATGCAAATAATGATTTTATGCAAACTACAAAAGTAAGCAATAATATTGCCGGAATTGTAAATGAAGTAAAAAACTTTGATGAAACTGTTGCAATTGCCTTAAAGTTTGTGCTTGAAAATCCTGACACCGTTCTTCTTATCACCGCTGATCATGAAACTGGAGATATGACATTCAGGTCAAATTGGGAAAACCGTGATTTGAAAAATCCAAGAATATCTGCTGGTTCAAAAAACCATTCAAATCAGAATGTTCCAATTTTTGCAATTGGTTATGGTCTTGAAAGCCTTGATACAAAGAAAGGTGAAGCATTTACTATAGAAGATTGTAAACTCCTTGATGGTACAGACGGTAAGAAAGTTTATGATAACACAATTTGTGGTCAGATTCTTGGAAGCCTTATGAATGATAAGCCAGATTCATTCGGTGGTGATATTGATGTTGATGTA
>JAILQA010000087.1 GCA_024699205.1 Treponema sp.
ATGACTGTGGGTAAGAAGCACCATATCAAGCTTGTTGATTTTATGCTCAAGAGCCTGCATTCTAAAGTCGGGGCCAACATCAATAAGAATCTGACTTCCTGCCGCAGTTGTAAAGAGAGCGGCTGCCCTATAACGTTTGTCTCGTTTATCTGTAGAATTGCAGACATAACAGTCGCAGCCAATAACCGGAACTCCGTGACTTGTACCAGTTCCTAATAATAAAAGTTTCATGCCGCCTCCCTTACACACCACAAATAAAAAAAGCCGCCCTAAAGAGCGACTTTTCACCATAATTTTGTAAACGGTTTAGTTCTGAGCTGCAGCAGCTTCTGCCTTAGGAACTCTAACTTTCTTGTCTACAAAACCAGCTTTAAGGCACTTTGAACAGATATTAATAGTTCTTGTTGTACCACCAAACTGAGCCTTAATCTTAAGAAGATTTGGTCTCCATGTTCTGCGTGTATGATTGTAAGATTTACTAACTTTGTTACCTGACATTACGCCTTTTCCACAGATATCACAACATCTAGACATTTTCGTATCCTTCCTTATATTAAAACAAATTTCCCACTGAATAAATAGATAGTTTAGAAAATATATAGGAAATTCAAGAAAAAGTCAATTAGTAGACTAAGGGATATTGCGCAAGCTTTGCAAGTATATATTAATAATATAAATACATACTCTCGCTATTATTAGACAGACTCACATTCACACCAAAGGCCACCGAAAGGGATTCACATGGAATCTCTTTTGAAGGTCCATCATACAAAACATGCCCGTTATCAAGCAGGATAATTCTGTCACAATTCTGCACCGCAAGATTGATGTCGTGAATTGTTATAATAATGCTGTTTCCGTTTTTATTTTTGATGTTCTTTGCAATAGTGAAAAAATCCTTCTGGTATTTAATATCCATTGCAGAACACGGTTCGTCAAACAAAAACAAATCGGCGCCCTTCATTAATTCGCGTGCAAAAATACAACGCTGCTGTTCTCCTCCCGAAAGCTCATTTACAAATCTGTTATTAAAATGATTCAAATTACATTCGCGCATTGTCGCACCAAGCATAAGGTAATCTTGTTCATTATAAAGTCCAAACCTGCGGAATGGTCTTCGGCCTTCAAGAATAAAATCTTCTACCTGATAGTATGCGGGAATAGTTAAAGTTTTCTGCTGTATATATGAAATAGTTTTTGCTCGCTCCTTAATGGAAAAATTTTTTGTCTGCCTGCCATCTTTGTAGATGCTCTTTTCTTTTATAAATACACTACCCTGCTGCGGTACATTAAAGCCCGAAATTATATTCAGCAGAGTTGATTTACCGCAACCGTTTTTTCCCAATATTCCCACAATTTCATTTTTGCCGATTGAAAACGAAATATCATTCAGAACCTTTCTTTCTTCGGGTGTATTTTTGTTATACCAGAAATCAATATTCTGAACATCACATAACTTCTTCATAACTTGTCCTCCTTTTGACAATAAGCAGAATAAGCAAAAATATAATTCCAATAACAGATGTAATTGAACCTATTGGTAAAATTGTTGGATGGAGCAGTGTTTTTGAAAGCACATCTGCCACAACAAGCATTAAGCCGCCTGTAATTCCAGAAGAAATAATAAGCAGCTTTGGTGAATCAAGTCCAAGCAGTCTGCACAAATGCGGAGCAACAAGTCCAACAAAACCAATTACACCAACAACCGAAACAGAAAGTGATGCAAGCAGCGACGCTACAAAAAGGAACAAGAGCCTTTCAAGGTTCACATTTATTCCTTTCATAAGTGCATCGCGTTCGCCATGCTGAATTATTGCCATGTCTTTTGAAAAGAGCAAAGAAATAACCAGACAAAAACCAAACACAAGGAACAATCGCAAGGAATCATACAACTTTGCATTTGTAAGCGAACCGCTGCTCCAGAATACAATCTGATAGACTGCATCCGGCGAAGCATAATACTGAATGAGCGTGTTTGCAGAACTAAAGAAAAAGTTCACAGCCATGCCCACAAGTATTATTGTCTTTTTACTTATGCCCATTATTGAAGAAACAAGCATAAGTAAACCAACGGCCGCCATTGCAAAAATCAGTGCAAAAAGACTTGTGCTCAGCCAGGCAATTCCATGTGTAAAACCAAGGATAATTGCCACAGACGCCCCGAAAGATGATGCAGATGATATGCCAAGAGTAAAAGGTGATGCAAGCGAATTATCAAGCAGTATCTGCATCAGGGCGCCGGCTAGCCCAAGAGCAGCACCGGCTGTTATTGCAATTGTTACTTCCGGTAAACGGATTTTATACAAAACCCGAACCAGTCTGGCACGCTCCATTGAAAGGCCTAAAACAGACGGAAACAAAAAGAGCGAGCCAACTGAAACAACCACAAGGATTATTAAAAGCCAGGTTATTTTAGCGTAAGGTTTCTGTCCAGTTTTCATAATAATTCTCCAGTGAATAAGCTGTTTCGAAGATTGTGTTTATTGCCTTTTTATATACGCTTTCTGTTACATGCTCTGGATAAGCAAGATGAGCGTAATAATATGCTTCGGCAATTACATAAACATAATCCTTTGGCAGCGAGAAGGAATGTGTAAGATAAATATCTTTCTGCTTAACGGCATCAAGGAAACTAAAGATTGAATCACTCTGTAAGTCATTAATCTGAATTTCTGTTGGTGACGAAGGCTTATCAAGGAAAATAAGTGCCGGGGTATAATTCAAAAACTCTTCTTTTGAGATTTCTGCAAAGCCCCAGTCATCAACCTTGTTAGCATTAGCTGCAACGTTGCGTACCCCGGCGAGCTCTAAAGAAAGGCTGGCTTTCATTGTTTTGAAAAGATTTGACTTAGAATTCTGCACAACTATATATGCTGATTTTTTTTGAGAATCAGAAATTCCGGCCGTTATTTTTTCAAGCGCAGACTTTTGTTCTGTAAACATTTTGACAAGGTGCTCTGCTTCTTTTTGTTTGCCAAGCAATGTACCAATTTTTGTATACAGCTCAAAGTCATAGTCGCCCTTTGAAATGATGCAGGCAACAGGAACTCCGGTTTTTTCCTGCAGCATATCAGATAATTCCTTGTTTCCTTTGAATAAAATCAAGTCCGGATTAAGTGAAATGATATATTCATAATTAGGGCTTTTTGTTTTACCAACATCCGGCAGATCCCCAAGCTCCGGGTTTGTTGTATTCAAAATTGAAAGCGGCAGATACCCCTTTGTTTTTGAATCAAGCGCTAAAACCTTATCTATTGCCTTAAGCTGTTTTACAACAACAAGTGAATTGTCTGCCATTACAACAACTTTTTCTGCGGCCTTTGAAAGAGTTACAGTGCGTTCTGCATAATCAGTAATCTGGACTGAAGCGTTGATCTGCTGAACATGCTTTTTGGAACAGCCGGTTACACCTGTTATAACCAGTAAAAACAGCATTGCAGACATAAGAATTTTGAGCCGCTTACTTTTTGGTTTTTTACCAATATATGTTTTGTGATGTGTCGTATGCCAGAAACCACACGAATTGCAGAAATACTTTCGCATAGGTTTATTCTTTTGTTCTAAGCCCCAGCTCTTGTACCCATGCCTTCTGCAGCTGTTAATAATGAATCCTGCTTCTTTTTGTGTGTAGCAGATTTTGTTTGATTCTTCACAAATAATTGAGTTTCCGTTTACATCTTTCATAATAATACCTCTCTAATGTTTATATATAGATATAGAGAGATTTGTTTAAAAAGTTGACACTTTTTTTTGAAAGACTGATTATTTATCGAGTTTGCTGAGTTCCAGGCTTAAATAAATAAGATACACCATAATTCTGGTTTTATTACGGGTTATATAATCTTCTGTAACATTTTCTGAACAGAACAGAAAGCCCATAAATCTTTTAAAATATAAATATTCTGTCTCTGAAAGTATATTAAAGATATTTGTTTTTCCAATTTCAGAATCCATGATACGAAGATCACCATCCTTATCAAAAATCTTTGTCCACAGCAGATTTCCTTTAGCAGTAAGCCCTAATTGTGAAACAGATTTCTTAAAAAAATAATTAAGGATTGTCAAAAGGTCTTGGGCTACAGTTTCGTTTTTAAACTCTTCAAGATACTTTTTTGCATAATAAAATGAATATAACATAAGCTTCTGTGGCAAATGCTTTTCTTTTTTATAAAGTTTATCAAAAAGAATATACACCCCGGAGTTTTCACCAACATGAGTAATTACATTTCTTTCAAGATAAAGAAATTTTTCTTTAAGGGAACATTTCAAAAAAACCTTGTCTTCGTTATACGCAATAATCTTACTACCCTTTTGATGCAGTGTTTTCCATACCAATTCTGATTCTTTAAAGCATTTGCATTTAATCGGACGCCTGAAAGTTCTTTTTTTATCTTCAGTGTTTATCATAAAGCCTTGCTTAAATTCAGAATCCGAAAAACCAGAATCTAACTTATTAAGAATTTCAAGATTTTGCTGTACCCTGCCAATTTCGGTTTTTGCCTCTGATTGAGAATAATCTTCTTTGTTAATATTCGGCCACACAGGAAGAATTGAGATTTGCTGCTCACGAACAAAATTAAGTTCGTTTATAATTCCTTCCTTGATGTTAATATCTGATCTGGCAAAATTATGCAGAAGTCTTAAAACACTTTCATTCTGTTCAAAATGGATTCCCTTTAATGTACAGAAATCCGGAAACTGTATTTTTTCATTTGAATTAAAACAGCATTCCCGTGCAAGCATATTTAAAATTTCTGAAAGAGTTTCTTTTGAAGCCCAGTCTTTTGATAATGCATCACAGAAAAATGATTCATCATAACCAGGCAGTTGTTTCGCGATACTCCATAAAAGAAAGAAAAACAATTGCTGTAAAAGCTCTATATCTTTTGAATAGTTTTTTGATTTTTCTTTATTGAAAGACTTTGTCTTAAAGGCTTGAGAAACAAAACTCTTTGCAAAATTTTCAACAGCCTGATCATTTGATTTTGATTTAAATATTTCT
>JAILQA010000095.1 GCA_024699205.1 Treponema sp.
AACAGTTTTCTTCCATACTGAAAAAAGAATATGATAATTCAGAAACAAAAGAACAGCTTTGGGAAGCTTTGTATATCAAGCATATAAAGGAACTCGATTTATTTGCTAAGCACTATGACATTAAAAAAGTTCTCGAATTTGATTCTCTTGATGAACTTCGACAATTTGACAGCGAATATATAAACAATGCAGATTCTTCAATCTTAAAAAATATCTGTAAAATTCTTAAATGTGAAATAAAAGATATAACAGGAATTAAAGCTATAAAAGCAGGTCTTACAAATACTTCTTTTATGTTCAATGTAAACGGAGGTACTTTTGTTTATCGACATCCTGGTCGTGGAACAGAAAACTATATAAACCGTAAAAGTGAAGCTTTTTCTATGGAGATAGCATCAAAGCTTGGACTTGATAACACCTTTATTTACATGGATTGTGACAAGGGATGGAAGCTTTCAAAATTTGTAAATAAAGCACGAGAACTTGATTATCACAATCAAAAAGAAGTCCTCCAGGCTCTTGAAATGATGAAAAAACTTCATTCTCAAAATATCAAATCAAAATATGATTTTGGATTATGGAATAAAACTCTTGATTTTGTAAACAGTCTTGAAAAACTTTGTAAGACAGATTATGAAGGCTTTTATGAATTGTTTGAAACAATGAAGGCTGTAAATAAAAAAGTCACAACAGACAAATATAGCGTAAAATGTCTCTGCCATTGTGACTGTTATTCTCCAAACTTTCTTTTGAATGATAAAAATGAAATGTTTTTAATTGACTGGGAATATTCCGGAAATGATGATCCTGCCAGTGATTTAGGAACCTTTATCTGCTGCTCCGATTATGATTTTGAACAATCATTAAATACAATTGAATTATACCTTGGACACAAACCTGAAAAAGAAGAGTTGTGTCATTACCTTGGTTATGTTGCAGAAGCTTCTTATTACTGGTTTGTTTGGGCCTTGTATCAGGAAACTCGCGGAAATCCTGTTGGAGAATGGCTTTACCTCTGGTATAAAAACTCAAAGCTTTTTGCTGAAAAGACTCTTGGTAAATAGTCTTTTACTTATTGTTCATTTTTATCTTATAGTAGACTCTTTTTGAACAAACTTATATAATTAAAATATTAAAATTATAAAGGAGTTCTTATCATGGATAACGATGTATCTATTGAGCAGATGATTTATGACGAAACAGAAAAACGTCTGGCCGAAATGCAGAAACCTGATTATGTATTTCCAAAAAAGATTTCAAAAGCTGATGTTATTGGAATTATATGTTCTGTAGCAATTAGTCTTGTATTAATTGTTCTTTGCATGGTAGGAGTTATAAAATGAGTAACAAGAATGTTGATTATATTAAGCAGGAAACTGTAACTGGTGCAGTTCCAATGCTCAGTAAAGACAGACAGTATTCTTTCTGGGATTTGTTTTTATCTACAAGTGGACTTGCAATTGCAACCTGGTGTTATACACAGGGTGCTGTTTGTGCACAGTATCTTCCATTCAGCCAGATGCTTATCAATATTTTCTGTTTTAATATTGTATGGGTATTTATTGAATGTCTTCCAGTTTTATTTGCAAGCCGTTATGGTATTGACCTTTGGATCTGGCTCCGCTCTGTATTAGGAAAGAAAGGTGTTGCTATCCTTGCTACAGTTATCAGTATGGCAAACTTTGGATGGTACGCTGTAGACTCACAGTTGTTTGCATCTTCAATGATAAATCTTCTTGGTAAATTTGGAGTAATTCTTAATCCAACTGTATGGCTTCCTATATTAGGCGTATTATGTGTTGTTATTGGTACATTGATTGCTTTGGGTGGACCTGATGTAATTAAATGGTCTAGCCGTATCCTTGTAACAGCATTGCTTATTGTCGGTGTTGTTGTAGTTGGACTTTGTTTCTTCTCTGTAGACTTCAGGACACTTCTTGCTTACCAGCCTGATATCTCGGATTACGGAAATAACAAGCTTTTAGCATTTATGTGTACCGGTGAGGCAAACGTAGCATTTGCGTTCTCTTGGTCTACTCAGGCTCTTGTTCTTCCACGTCTTGCAAAAACTGAACGCAGCGGTTACTGGGGAACTTCTCTTGCATATGGTGTAGTTGCCCCGTTCTTCGTAGCAGCCGGTGGTGTAATGGCACTTGCATTCTTCTCTAAGTTTGGTCTTTTGAATGGTGTATTCGAAAGTGATCCAACTGTAATGCTTGCAGCTCTTGGCGGCCCGGTTTGGTCTTTGCTTAGTTTGCTTATGGTTGCATTTGCAAATATCGGTACTCAGGGTGCTGGTTCATATGTAAACTGTATGATTATCAAGAGCGGTTTGCCAAAGGTAAGCTACAAACTGCTTGTAATACTTGCAATGGTTTATGTAAGTATTCTTACAGTCTGGGGATGGGTAACAGAACACTTTACAAAGTTTATTTCTATTGCAGCATTTATCCAGGGACCAATTATCGGTATGGCTGTAATCGATTATCTCATTGTTAAAAAGCGAAAGATTTCTTTAAAGTCTGCATACAATATCGACGGACACAATGCTTATGACTTTACAGGCGGCTTTAATCTTGTAGG
>JAILQA010000097.1 GCA_024699205.1 Treponema sp.
TATAAAAAGTACATATAAAATGAGAAAAAAGCTGAATTTATATGTAAACATTTCAAAAAAATATGATTTTTATCTTCTGAAGTATTTTTGATACACTCTGGATTCCAGATTTTACTGCTCCGGCATACACGCATTGAGTATCCGCCGACTGAACAAAAACAAAAAATCTGCTATTGTAAAGGCATGGAACTTGCAGAAAAAATCTATGCGGCGGTGCGGCTCATTCCACGCGGAAAAGTTGTCACATATTCTCAGATTGCAGCTCTTGTGGGAAATCGTAATCTTCGCCGCTACGTTGGAAATGCTTTGCACAAAAATCCAAGCAATGCAGTTACGCCCTGCCACCGCGTTGTAAATGCGAAGGGCTTTTGTTCCGGAAGTTTTGCTTTTGGCGGGCCAGATGTTCAGCAGGAAAAGCTTGAAGCTGAAGGTGTTGGTTTTGTTGATGGCCATGTTGATATGGAACGCTTTGAAATTACACCCGATGATTTTGAAATGATGAGGGCAGGCTTGGTTTAAGCATAATCGTATGATGGAAAAATCAGATTTGCAAAAGATAATTCATCAAATCCCGCCGGTCTGGGATTCAGAAAGCTCAGTTCTGATTCTTGGCACTATACCTTCGCCCAAAAGCCGGGAAGCAGGATTTTTCTATATGCATCCTCAAAACAGATTCTGGAAGGTACTGCCGGCAATTTTTGGAGAGTATTTGTGCTACCCCAATAATTCGCCTGACCGCGAGGCTGCAATTTCTGAGCGACGTAATTTTCTTCTCCGCCATCACATAGCCCTTTGGGATGTTCTTGCCAGCTGCGATATTTCCGGTGCCGCAGATTCTTCTATTAAAAATGTAAGGCCAAATGACTTTGATGAAATCTTAGGTCATTCAAAAATCAAACGAGTTTTCTGTACAGGAAAAACCGCCTGGTCACTCTGGAAAAAAACTTGTGCAGAAAAATATGAAGAGCGTTGCCAACTGGCTCTTGAATGCCTGCCTAGTACCAGTCCTGCAAATGCCGCCTGTACTCTCGAAAAATTGATTGAGGCTTATAAAGTGGTGGCCATTCACTAACAATCACAGAGTGCTGTCACCTTACTTCCCTTCTTATGTCTTAATCCACTGACACATTCCACAGCCATACATTTCATTAGGGCGGGCGACAAAGCCAAACTTTTTATAAAAGTCTTCCTTGCCCTGTGCGGCCATAAGGCTAACCATTTTTTTGTAGCCGGGTCTAAGCTGACTTTTGATATAATCCATAACCTTGTTCATAAGCGCACGACCAAGTCCCTGCCCTTGAAAATCCGGGTGCACAATTACATCTGCAATATAAACAACATAACCATAGTCAGTGAGAACTCTTGCAAGGGCAATCACTTTTCCATCCTTCCTAAAAACAACAAGATGAGACGTATACTTTATGCCTTCTGCAGCCTGCTCCAGCGGAAACTCGCTCCATTCAACAAGCTTTCTCATTTCCATATATTCTTCTGGCGTAATATAATCTGTAATCTCGTAACCCATTTTTGTCCCCGTGCGCTTAGCTTTCAGAAAGTTTCTTTCTCATAACATAAAACTGGTCTGCCTGCTCAACAACTTCAAAACCGGCTTTTTCGTACATGTATATTGGTCCTGTAAATGCCTTGCCCAGATTTCCGCCGTCTTTTGCAGGATAGGCTTCTACATACTTAAAACCTTCTGCCTTTGCATCTTCGCAAACACGCTGCAAGAGCATAGAAGCTATTCCTTTTCCGCGGTATTCAGGGGTAATTTCAAAACAGACAATTGCTTTAACTTGGCCGGGGCCGCTGCAGTTAGTGGGTGCCTGGTCTTCCGGTGGTGTGTGAAGATCAAACTCACCTGTACGGTAATAATTTAATCTGTCGTTTGCATTGCACCAGCCAACAGACAGGCCTTTATCAAAAACAAGATACCCTTGAATTTCTCCGGCTGCAACCATTCTCTCTGCCGATTCACGCAGGGCTCTTTTCCAGCTTTCAAAATTGTTACCGTATTCTTCTGTCTTTTGATAGAGTTCAACCTTCATTCTTTCTTTGCTCAGATTGAATGCGTTGCAATAACAAGGGGCGAAAGGCGAGCCGTCGGAAAATGCCCTGTTATCAAAAAAATCAAAATAATCTTTTGACAGGTCGGGAGTTAGTTTTTTTATTTCGAATGTGTTCATTCAAATACCTCACATATATTTGGCAAGGAAGGATTTGTAAATTATGAAATAAATGTCATCAAACCACTAGTTTTTTCATTTCTTCTATCGTCACAACTTTTAGCTTTGTGAGATTCTGAATATATTCTTCTGATTTTTTATAATCTTCGAACAAGGATTCGATACAGTCTGAAATCCAGAATAAATTGTAGCCGCGGTTGAAGGCA
>JAILQA010000110.1 GCA_024699205.1 Treponema sp.
ACATTTTTATCTCCAAAACTTATACTTAAATCTCTCCATTCATCAGCTTTGGTAGCAAAGTGTCACGGAGAGTTTCAAGTTGTTTGATTTCTCGTTGTGTGACTAACACTTTTTCGAATATCGGTTTAATTATATTCTGAAACTTTGATAATGTCTCTGTTGATGGCAGTGAAATTTCGAAGTTTTTCAAAATATCTGTTTTAAGGTTTGTGAAAATACTTCCATTACCCAGATTTACTAATTGTGGGCGGATTTCTTTGAATAACAAGTATAAATATTCATTTGATAATTGGGATTTTGGAAAATATAACCAACCGTCGTGAATACAAGTGTCTAAATCCAGGATTTTTGGAATTCCTGGTGTGGCACTGTTTGATAATACTAATGAACCTGCTTTTAGGAATACTGTTTTTGAAAGACCTTCTTCTTTTATATGTTCTGCGATGTTAAGTACAAACGGAGATGAAAGAGAGGAAACATCAGAAATCTTTAGCCAGCGATATCCTTCATCTGAAAGGAATTTTTGTATTGGCCTTGGAGAGCCCCCTCTTTTTATTTCTACAAAATCTCCAAGTTTTCCAACTTTCCACCCCTCGGGCATTTTGCCGCCGAAGGGTTCGAAGTCTACAAACCAGTTTTTGAAGAAGGCTTGGGCTTGCTGTTCGAGGTTTGTGTTTATTTTGTTGTTCAGTTCGATTTTATCGTCGAGGGATGAGAGTATGGCAGCGATTTTTTTCTGGATGGGGAGAGGGGGAATATTTATAATTAAATTTTCAACAGTTTTAGTATTTAATACTGGTTGAACACTACCAACTAGTGTACCAGATAATATGTTTTTTACAGATGATGAATCAAACATATATTTAAGAAATTTATAATCACATTTATTATTATCAGGTTCAATTATTATTACATTCAAACAATTTGCTGGTTCATCTGATTCATAAATACAAGTTTTACCATTGTCACCATGACGTGCAATTAATAAATCATGTTTATGTAATTGTGATTTTATATTTTTTTCATGAAAAGTTCTTGTTACAAATTTTTGATTATCAAAATGAATAATGTAATTTGTTAAATCTGTTGTGCGTATCATTGGGATTGCATCTGTTTCAGTCTTATTACAATAATCATTCTCACAAGATCCAACAAATCCAACTTTTACTCGGCGAGTTATATCATGTACAGAGAATTCTTTCCACTCTTCCATTTTTATTCCTTTATATTATAGATTCCGAAACAAGTTCGGAATGACGTTTTGTCGTTTCAAATGACAGTTGTATGGAATTGCGTTAGCAATTCCCAAATCCGTGTGTCAACATCCGGCCCGCCTGCGAGCTACCGGGTTTTAGGGGCTGTGCCCCTAGGAGAAGGGGTAGCGTAAGACCGCGGAGCAGGCTGAAGCGAGGGGGAGACTTCCCCCTCTTTAAATCTTAAACCCAATCCCCTCAAGATTTTTCTTTATCTCTTCTTCGAGTTCGTGGCTCTTTGCGAACATTCCACCAAGTTCGGTGGTCAGGCGGGTCATTTTATCGGTAAAAGGTTCGTCGTCTTCGGCTTTTTCTTCTATGCCAACGTAGCGGCCGGGGGTGAGGATATAATCCTGGGCGGCGATTTGGTTTGTGGTGGCAATTGCGCAGAAGCCTTTTACATCTTCGAGGTTGCCATTCTGGAAGGCGGTAAAGGTGTCGGCAAGGTGGGCGATGTCTTCTTCGGAAAAGTCGCGGTGTTTGCGGTCTACCATGTGGCCCATGTTGCGGGCATCTATGAAGAGGGTTTTGCCAGTCTGTTTTTTGTCGCGGCTGATGAACCAGAGGGTTACGGGGATTGTTACGCTGTAGAAGAGCTGGGTTGGCATGGCAACGATTCCTTCTACAAGGTCTGCTTCGATTATTTTACGGCGGATTTCTCCTTCGCCAGAGGTTTGGGTGGAAAGGGCGCCGTTTGCAAGTACCAGACCGATTTTTCCGTTAGGAGCCAGGTGGTAAATCATGTGTTCTATCCAGGCGTAGTTTGCGTTGCCTGCGGGTGGAAGACCGTATGCCCAGCGAGGGTCGTTCTGCAATTTGTCCTGACCCCAGTTGCTTAAGTTGAAGGGCGGATTTGCCATAATAAAGTCGAACTTTTGTGTTGAATGAAGGTCGTTGAAAAAGGTGTCTTCGGGATGGTCGCCAAAGTTTGCGTCGATTCCGCGGATTGCCATATTCATTTTGGCCATCTTCCAGGTGTCGGCATTGGCTTCCTGTCCGAAGACTGAGATGTTGCTTCTGTTTCCTGCGTGCTCCTGAATGAACTTTACGGATTGAACGAACATTCCGCCTGAACCGCAGCAAGGGTCGTAAACGCGTTTTCCTTCTGACGGCTTTAAGATATTTACGATTGTTTTTACTACGCTGGCCGGTGTGTAGAACTCGCCGCCTTTTACTCCTTCGTAGGATGCAAACTGTGC
>JAILQA010000140.1 GCA_024699205.1 Treponema sp.
CGAAGAATAGATGCCGCCCTCTATGAAGACAATTCTTTTATAGCGATTGCCGATATGGGCTTATTATCTGGTGCAACAAGGCTTGCTCCGGTAATTTCAAGATTCTATTCAATTGAAAACCTTAAATATACTCTTGCTGGAAAAGATTCTTGCTTTGAATATCAGACTGATGATATGACAGTCTATGCAAAACCTTATAAAAATCTTGTGATTGTCACAAATAATAAAGCAATTCTTCATTCAGCTATTTCGCAAAACAACGAGCTTTTCTATAAAAAAGCAGAATTAAAACTTCTTGAGCAGCCACTCGAACAACCATTTAGAGTAGCGGCAGATGGAAGAAAACTGATTGCCCTTCTCGGAGAAGATAATCCCTACTTAAAAACAATTACCGACTGCCTTTCTACAAAAGAACTTACAGAAATAAAGTTTGGTATCACTGATGAAAACATCGACATAAACATCAAACTTCCTTTTGAAATCCCGGCTGAACTTACAGACAATTCAGTTGCCAAGCTTCTCACAAAAAACTCTCAGATACCAGTACTGATTACCAATCTTCCTGAATCAGTTCAATATTATACCTTTGTTACAGCGGGAAATCTTTCTGAATTAAAAGATGCTGCCTTTACAGTTTTTACCGACAAACCTGAACTTGCAAAAAAATGGACAGATGCCGACAATATTTCAAAAATGGTTTTCAAGGAATCACTTGAGGAAATTATTTTCTCCTGGACAGATGATGAATACGCTGTTTTAGGAATTGAAGGAAAATCCGAGCCTGTTTTTGCAATCAAAATAAAAGACGAACCAAAAAGACAGTATATTTTTGATACAATTCTTTCATCAATTATTTTCAAGACAGATAACAGCCTCTTACTTGATGGAATACGACTGCCGAAAATTGAGTTCCCTCAGTTCATTCAGTCGCTTCTTGAATCCTTTGGAATAAATCTTCCTAAACCTTATTACATGGTAAAGGACAATTTTGTATATTTTTCTCAGTCCCCTGAAAATCTTGCCTGTATAAATGCAGCAATTAAAGGAGGAGCAAAACTGAGCAAAAATGAAAACTGGAAGCAAGTATCCCAAAAACAAAATGCCCAGTCTTCCCTTAGTCTTTTCTACAATCTTGAACGAAGCATTCCTTTCTTTATTAAAAAGCAGTCTATTGTTTCGGATATTCTCCAGCTCTATAACATTGGACGCGTAGATGTAATGATTCAAAACGCAACAATTTATTTGACCTTACAGGCCTGTACGCAGAAAACAAAGTCGGCTAAATATATTCCAGGCTTCCCTCTTGAACTGGAACAAAAAGCTCTTCCTCTTCTTCATAAGCTCAGTGATGATAAATACAAAACAATTTTCTGGCAGGAAGGCTCAAATACTATAAAAACCCTTAATACCAGCACTCTAAAAATTAATTCAAAAGAAATAAATAATCTTGCTTATGTTACAACTAATTCTGTTCTTTCAAAGCAAAAAGCAACCCTTTCAGAAAAAGCAAATCAAATATGGGCGCTCACAAAGGATGGAAACGTTTATTTATTGGATGAAAAGCTGGAAACAAAACAAAACTTCCCTGTTATTTCCGGTGAAAAACCAAGCTGCCAGCCTCAGGTATTCAAAAATAATTTAATTTTCTTTGCAGAAAGTGGAATGCTTGTATCTATTGATTCGAAAGGAAGCGTTTCTACTACAGATTTTGATTTAATTAACGAAATAAAGTCTCTTCCAACAGTAAATGAAAATACAATTGCAGTTTACGAAAAAGGTTTTCTTGGAACCATTCATCTTATTAAAGAAGATTACAGTGAAACTCTGCTTGATGTAGAAGGAATAGCCTTTGGTTCACCTTGTCTTGCCCAAATAAATGGTAAAAACTATACAGCTATAATCACACAGGCAGGACAACTTTATGTATGGGACGAAGCAAATATGCCTTTATCGGCTTTCCCTCTAGAATTACCGGGCATATTCTATCTTAATGTAAAGTCAACTTCTAATTACTTTATTGCACTTTCGAGTGACGGTACAGTTTACAGAATTGACACAGAAGGTAATTTTACTGCAGTTCAAATCCCATATCTTTCGGCTAAATCTG
>JAILQA010000147.1 GCA_024699205.1 Treponema sp.
TGTTTGTAAATCTCTGGATTAATCCGCTGATTTTTGAATGCCCGCCTGAAGAGATTTTGAAAAAGTGTAAATTATTTTCATCTATGATGGCACCATTTAATCTGGACATTCTGGATGAAGAGCTGGTGGAGAAAATTAAAAATCTAAGCTGAGATGCGCGCCAAGCATGGAGCCCCTTGCCGACCTAGGGAGCGACGGCTGAAAGCCGGCAAAATGCTCCGGTGGAGCTTTTTGAGCGAGTCTCCGAGCAGCTGTGCTGCGAAGGCAGGGTGCGATGGCTCGACCGCGTTTTGTACTGTGAGTTTGCGCCCAAATAATGGGGCTTTATTATGGAAAATCAAATCACAAAATCCAAAAAAGAAATTATCCGAATTATTACAATTCTTATTCTTGTAACTACAATTGTAAAATACATTGAGTTTTTGTTTATCCGCAACGACCAGACGATTATTGCGGATAATGTAATCACAAAAATTTTCTGCATAATTGCAACTCTTGTCGCTATGAAAATCTGCGGTCTTAAGCTTGCAGATATCGGCTTGAAATACGAAAGAACTTTTAAGTATATAGGCTGCGGTCTTGGTCTTGGTATTTTCACCTTTGCAATTTCTTATGGTCTTGAAGTGGCTCTGCTTGCGGGAATGGGGAAAGCGCCACATCTTTCTATGTACATTACAAATTTCGGTCTTTCTGGTGCAACTTCGGAAGTTAGTCTTTCTGCTCTGGCTCTGATTATCTGCGTGATTGTAAACATCATAAATGTGCTTGCAGAAGAAGGAATGTTCCGCGGTTTTATTCTTAAAGTTGTGACAGAGCGCTGGGGCTTTAAAACTGGAAATTACCTTCAGGCTTTTCTTTTTGGAATCTGGCATATTGTTATGTGCGTGCTTGGCGTTTATGACGGGCAGATGTCGGTGGGGCAGGCTGTGATTTTTGCAGTGGGTTATGTTGTGCTCGCCGGTATTCTTGCGATTGAGTGGGGAACCTGTGTGAGTATGACCGGCGTACTTTGGGTAGGTCTTTCAGAACACTTCTTTAATAACTTCATCGGAAACTTTCTGCACGTTGTAAGCAGCTCTGGAACAGATGAGTTTCAGATTATAAGAATTGTGCTTTCAAACTTCCTTTCGTTAGGAATCGTTCTTTTTATCAATAAAAGAAAGCAGAAAAGAACGGAGCTTGCAGTTGGAACTAAAGCTTGAAAGAAAATCCTTTTACGAATCACATTGAGAGAAGTTTCGTAAGACATCAGTCTCCTTGTTCTGGGCTCTCATCTTTTTAAAATCTCTTGGCGACATTTTGTAGAATTTCTTAAAGGTTTCGGCCATGTAGCTGGCGCCGGAAAAACCTGTGATTTCTGCAATTTCACTCATGCTCATATCGCCGGCCAAAAGCAGGTCAGTAACTTTACGGCAACGGTAGTGCATAAGATATTCAATCGGAGACTTTTCGGTCAGTTTATTAAAAATCTGATTGCAGAGACTCTGGCTTACACAACCAGCCTGGGCAATATCTTTAAGGGTGATTGGCTCATTGTAGTGCTGATCAATATAAAACATCATGGCTTTGAGTTTTGAGTTATGGGAATCACTATCTTCTATATGTCCAACATGAAGACGATAGGCATCGGTAAAGCGGTGCATGATGATTTCCCAAATTTCAAAAAAATATTTGGTAATTATGAATTCATTGCCACTTTCTTCTTCCTTACAGAGTGCCTTCATCAGCTTTTGAATTGCAACTCCGTCAAAATCTTCTGCTTTAAAATGAATAAAAGGAACAGAGCGGTCAGAAATGATGGGCTTTATTGCCTTGCTTTCTACGGCAAAGCTTGAGGAAATAATGCTCGTGTGCATTACAGCAATGTAATATAAGGTGCTTCGGTTTTCAGTTGAAATAGAGTAGTGGATTTTATCAGAATTAACAAAAATGGTGTCACCTTTTTTTAGTGTGATATTTATTCCATCGACTGAATAAGCCATTGAACCTGAGTAAACAGAAAGAATTTCTATATCATCATGAAAGTGGGGAACCCGCTCCCATGTACAGCCGGGATAAACATAGCCTTCGTGAATATAGGCTGGAAAACCTTCTATATTGTAATTTACGACTTCAGAACCATCACTTCGTTTTAAGATGATTCCCTTTTTAGGTTTTTGTATTACTTCTGTCATGATTGTGTTTACCTTATAAATAATAACAAAATTACAATATTACTGTAATATAGTTATAAAAAAATGTAAAAATAATAATTATATTACATATAATTATGAATTATAATTTGCTTATTACAAAAAATCAAGGAATCAAGCAAGGAATCTGAGGTGGATATAAGGAACCCCCGCTTCAGTTTCCCTGTTTAAAACCTGAAATTACAGTAAATTGGAGGGCTTTATGACTGAAGAAGAATTTGCCATCACAATGAATAATGTGACTAAAGAGTTTAAGGTGCTTAATCGTCACGAAGGACTCAAAGGCAGCCTTAAAGATTTATTTTCCCGCGATTATAAAACTGTTACAGCAGTAGATAATATTTCAATCAAAATAAAAGCTGGAGAAATTGTTGGTTACCTTGGACCAAATGGTGCCGGTAAATCGACTACAATAAAAGTGATGACAGGCGTTCTGGAGCCTACTCGCGGAGAAATTTTTGTAAACGGAAGTGTTCCATATAAAAACCGTACCCGCAATGCAGAAAATATAGGAGTCGTTTTTGGACAGAGAAGTCAACTATGGTGGTCGCTTCCTCTTATTGAATCCTTCAAACT
>JAILQA010000152.1 GCA_024699205.1 Treponema sp.
ACATTTTCTTTTGTTACTAAACGTGGAAGAGCATTATTAACAAGAAGTACACTCTGAATCCAATAATCATTTTCGTTAAAACGAACTTTTGTATATTCCAGAGCTTCTTTTTTGCCGCTTCTTGTAAGTTTTTGTGATTCAACTGTATCAGAAAGAGAACCTGAACTTGCAGGATATGCTTTTAAAGCTGCACCATTTGAAATTGTTGTGTACCAGTCCAGTTCACCGGAAGCATTTACATACCACAAGGAAGCTTCATCATAAATTAAAACGCAGTCAACAAAATTAACAGGGGCTTCCTTTTGAGATTCGCTTTTCAAAATAGAAGATTCTACAACTTCTGAAGTTTTGCCTGCTGACGATTCTACAGAAGCTTTTTCTGTTTTAGAACTTTCTCCGGCAGTAGTTTGATTTTGACTATTCTTTGCAGTACAAGCTGCAAACACAAAGGCAGTTACAAAGGCTGCAAAGATTGAAAGGATTTTTACATTTTTTTTCATATCTTCTCCTTAAACATTTATTATAATCATATAAAATAATTAAATTTATTTTGTATCAAAAATATCGTGATAATCCCGAACTGTAGAAGCATGAACAATTTGTGCCCGCAAAGCAGCACCATTCTGGATTCCTTTTGAATAGGCAGAAAAACGCTTTCTCATTTCCATACAGGCATGCTTTTCATTTGTTTCGGCAACAAGACGCTCCAATTCAGCAAAACCAGTTTTTATTCTGTATTCCACAGGAACAGGCTCATAAGAACCACTTGTAAGGAGGGAAGTAGCATCCTTAAAAATAAAAGGATTTCCCATTGCTCCACGTGCAAACATTACAGCATCTACTCCAGTTTCTTCCAGCATCTTTTTGGCATCCTCAGGCTTGAATAAATCTCCGGAACCAAAAACAGGAACTCGTTTATCTACAAACTCAACCAGCTGCTTCATAATATCCCAGTCAGAATGACCTTCGTAGCCCTGAGCGCGAGTTCTTGGATGAATTGTAATTGCACTTACCCCTGCTTCCAGTGCTGCCTGAGCCGCTTCTTTCCAGGTAAGATGAGGCTTATCCCAGCCGGAACGGATTTTTACAGTAACAGGTACCCCGCCTTTTTCCGGTCTTCCCCCGGCTGCTTCAACAACAGCCTTTGCGATTTGATATAGCTTTTCCGGGTCGCGGGTAAGTTCTGAGCCTGCCCCCGATTTTATTATTTTTGGAACAGGACAACCACAGTTTATATCAATCACTTCACAATGAGTTTTATCTAAAACAATGCGGGCTGCCTGGGCCATAATATCTGCCTGACCACCGAATATCTGAACAGAATAGACTTTTTCATTAAAGGCCCGTGCCATTAAAGTTTCGGTTTTAATGTTTTTACGCACTAAAGCTTCGGCACTAACCATTTCGGTATAAGTAAAGCAGGCTCCATTTTCTATGCAAACAGAACGAAAGGCCGAATCGCTGTAACCAGCGACTGGCGCTAAGAAGAGATTACCTTTAAGTTCTACATTTCCAATTTTTACAGGATGATATAAGTTCATATAAGTAACATCGTACAAGTTTTGCAAAGCAAAACTTGAAGCGGCAGCAAAACAATGCTCACCAAAGACCAGCGAGCACTGCCGCTATTATTCCGGTAAGTTAAAGGCTTTGCAGCTGTTCTTCCATAACTGAACGCTTAATTCTTCCAAATCCATTTCGAGCATTTCTGCAAGGAAACGTGCAGTTGAAGGCAGATAAGCAGGCATAGTTCTCTTGCGCTCTCTGTATTCAGCAGGAATCATAAACGGACTTTCAGTTTCAATCAAAATGCGGTCAACAGGAATATTCATAACTGTTTCGTGCAAATTGCGGGCATTTCTGTAAGTTAAATTGCCTGCAAAACTAAACCAGATATTCTTATCAAGGCATTTTTTTGCATAAGCAGCATCTTCTGAATAACAATGCAAAATTGCACCTGCATCAGGGAGACGTTCTGTTAAAATATCATAAACATCTTTTCCTGCTTCTCTGTTATGAATAATTACAGGAAGATTATGCTTCTGGGCAATTTCAAGCTGAGTAATAAATAATTCTATCTGTGAACGTTTGTCTCCAAACTGTTTATAATAATCAAGACCTGTCTCGCCAACAGCAATTACACGTGGAAGAGAAAGATTTTTTTCGAGTGTATTAATCCAGTCAGAACCAGGATTATTTACTTCTGATGGAGCCACCCCTGCGGCATGATATATTCCAGAAACAGACTTTAAGGTGTTATAAACCTTAGGAAAGTCCATTAAACTATTATTAATGCTGATTATACGTGCTACCCCAGCCTGTTTTGCCTGCTGAATGACGCGTAATTGTTCAATAGGATCATCGTAAATGAGCCCGATGTGAGCGTGAGTATCAAAAAACTTCATGGCTTTCTTCCTAAAAAAATATGATTTTGAGCAGTTAATCTAGCAAAAAAAGTTTTATGCTAAATATACAATTATCTTCTACCGATAAAGATACCATAGGTTTAGTTTATCGTCAAACTAATTTTTACTTATTAAAAGGAGAATTTGACTGTAATTTATAATTAATGTATAATTTAGGTTACAGTTAAAAGTTCGGAGATTAAATTGTCTAGGACGCAAAAAAAAGTAAAGAAAATCGAAAAGGTAGTCGCTTCTGGTTTCACCAAAAAGGTGGGAAGTTTCTTTAGAATAATCGGACTATTCTTTGTTAAGATTTTCAAGATATTTGATAACAAACTCACTATCATGATAGTTCCTCATTCTCAGGGAAAGGTAATTAATTTCCAGACGAATGTTTTTGCCTTGTTATTAAGTGTCATTTTAATTGTGGGCCTGGGTTCTTCATTTATAATTTTTAACAAACGTTCTCTTGCAGCAAACACAGAAATCTCAAGTTTAATGAATCAGAACCGCGAAACACTGGCAAGCTTAGACCAGTTGCGTGACGAAAATGCAAATCTTTTCCAAGCTGCAAAACGATTCCAGTCATCACTTTCACAATCACTTTCTTTGCTTGGAATCAATCAGGTAGAAAACAAATCTGATACATCGCTTAATAACAGCGACTTATCATCATTATTCAGTACAAAAGAAATGACAAGCGGAACTGCCCGGGAATTGCAGGATATTCAGGAATTAACCTCTTATCTTGAAGGTGCAGTTGAACCGATTGAACAGATTGGAAAAATGCTGAAAACTCAGCAGTCACTTTTTACAGAAATCCCTAGTATTTGTCCAATTAAGAGCCCTAACCTTCATATTTCAATGGCTTTTGGACCAAACCTGCATCCACTTAATAAACAGTGGTACATTCATAAGGGAATTGACTTTTCTACCTGGCGAACTGGAGATGCTGTAATGGCTACGGCATCTGGACAAGTTGTAACCGTTGGTTTTGACAATGGCTTTGGAAATTACGTTATCATCAAACATAATCATGGTATTTACACAAGATATGCTCATTTAAGTACATCTCGTGTAAAGAAAGGACAGTTAGTAGAACAGGGTGATGTTATCGGATACGTTGGTAACACTGGTATTTCTACAGGTCCACACCTTCATTATGAGGTTCATATTGGTTCTGACGTAGTTGATCCTGCCAAATACATCAACATTAAACTTACAAACAGGTAAGATAAACAGGAAACTATGGCTTTTAAAATCGATGATATTTCTATAAATACAATTATTGGAAACGGGTCTGCTATTTCTGGTGATGTCAAAATTAACGGCTTTGTTCGTATTGACGGTGATATTGACGGAAATCTTGAAACGGACGGAAATGTAATAATTGGTGAAAATGCCCGCATTCAGGGTGATTTAAAAGCAAAATCTATCATTATCGGTGGAATTATTCTGGGAAATATAAGGGCTGCAGAAAGTGTAAAGCTTTTAACCACAGCAGTTGTAATTGGCGATTTAATTTCACATAAAGTTCAGATTGATGACAAGGCTGTTTTTCACGGTCATTGTATAGCCATAAAAGATAACGAACGCTTTGAAAAAGAAGCTTCAGAGTATTTGCAGTCAAAAGCTATAAAGGAAAAGGCAGCACTTTAATGAGTGATATAAATCCACTGGAAGCATCTACTTATTACTCAGGCCTACAAAATGCCACCAGTCAGGCTGCAAAAAATCTCAAAAAAGAAAAAGTAGCTTCAAGTGAAAAATCAAAGTTTTCAAAGCTGCTTAAATCAAAGCAGGATATCAATCCAAATATAAATGCAGCAGACTTTCCACCAGAAATCCTCGAAATGGATACGGAAGATGCCGCTGTTTTTTTACGGGATGCAGTTGAAATTGCCGGAAAAAAAGTTGCACTGGATGCTTCTACAGAAAATCTTATGGAGTTTAGAAAGACAGTTCAGCAGTTTATAAAATATATAGTTCAAAATAACTACGAGGTAAAATCAAAAAAAAGACGCGGCCTTTCATCACCAATGCAGACCTTTTCAAAATTTAACACAAAAATGAGGGAAAGAGATCCTCGTGTAATAATCCCTGTAATCAACGAAAAACTGGATGCCATGACACGGGGCTTGCTTAATAATCAGAAAAACAATTTAAAACTGCTTGCGCAGATAAATGAAATTAAAGGTTTGATTGTAGACTTAATGCAATCTTAACCGATATACTAAAATTATCAGGAAAAAAGACGGTAAATTATGAGTGATATTTTTGAGACAGATATAGACAATCAAAACGAAAACCTTGCCAGCCTGGAAGATAACGACACCAGTGCGGTGGTAGAAACAGAAATCATAGTCGATTATCCTCTTTATCATTTAAAACTGGATTATTCGAACGAAACTTTATATGCAAAAACCTCAAATAATAACTTAAAACTAAACAACGGCGATTATGTTATTACCCCTACCCGCTACGGAAAAGACATGGCTCTGGTTCTTGGCCGGGTAAGCAAACCAATCGGCATAAAACAGTCTGATATTGTTACAATCGATAGAAGAGCTTCCAAAGAAGATTTACTTAAGCGGGAAGCTTTAAAGAAAAAAGAAAAAGATGCCTTCCCTGTATTTAAGGAAAAGGTAGCTGCCCATAAGCTTGAAATGAAACTGATTGAAACCCACTTTCTGTTTGACGAGCCAAAGGTTTTGTTCTTTTTTAGTTCAGAAAATAGAGTTGACTTTAGGGAGCTTGTAAAAGATTTAGTTTCTGTTTTCAAAATGAGAATTGAATTGCGACAGATTGGTGTACGCGATGAGGCAAGAATTGTCGGCGGTCTTGGTGTATGTGGTCGTCCTTTCTGTTGCCATGGAGTAAGCGACAAACTGCGCCCGGTTTCTATAAGAATGGCAAAAGACCAGAATCTTTCCCTTAATTCCACTAAGATTTCCGGTCAGTGTGGCAGACTTTTGTGTTGTCTTTCTTATGAGTTTGACTGGTATAACGAAGCCAGAAAAACTTTACCTTCAGAAGGAATCCATCTTAACTACGATGGAACAAACTTCAGAATTACAGAAGTAAATCCTCTTACCAACATGGTAAAAATGTCTGGTGAAGATGGCCGCCTTCTTGAAGTAAATGCAAAACGCTTTAAGTGCGAAAACAACCGCTGGATAATTGAATAGATTCTTTGTGATATTTAAACAATTATCACTTCGCGGCTTATTACGGCTTATTATAATTCCACTAATCAACAGCTAAAAAACTATTTATTCTGATAGTCATAGGCCTATCACCTAAAAAGTTATCAAGACTCTCGTTGTGTCTGATTTTTATTATATTCGGAAAATAATAATCAGGATGATAAGAAACACCAAAAGTCACATTTCCACTATGTTCAGCTGTAACATTTCTATCATATAATTTCATTGTATAGTCGAATAAATCTTCAATACAGTAAATATCACGGGCATTTTTGTTTGTGTCCTTTTCGCCATCTTTTACAGTAACTGAA
>JAILQA010000183.1 GCA_024699205.1 Treponema sp.
CAAGGATAGGTCCTCTCCATGCTACAGGATCTGTATCGTTGTCAAGGAGCAGGTTGATAGACATATTTTTGCTACCATTCGCTGACTCGATCGGAGTAATGCCGTCTTCTGTTCCCATTGCCTTTTCTTTTAAACCAAAAATATGAGGAATTGAAGGACCTGTAATATCTGCATCAAGAATTGCAGTTCTAAAACCATCTTTACATACTTTACTGGCAAGCAGACTTGTTACCAGAGACTTACCTACTCCACCCTTACCGCTAAGAATACCAATAACCTTCTTAACGCTGCTTTTTTTATTTAACGTTGCTTTCAAATCTCTCTGTGCGCAATCCTGATTGCAAGAACTGCATGAACCAGAACATCCTGCCATAATCTGCTCCTATAAATCATTATGATAATTAAATTACTATTTAAAATATAATTATGAAACTTTAAAAATACAACAAAAAATTATGATTTCTGCATTATGAATTGTTAATTATATCTGTATTTTTATGCATTTTTTTTGTATAATTATAACATTCTAAAAAATAAGGTGGTTTTTATGACATCCCAAGCAATAGCCAAGATTATTGCCTTTGTAATTTATCTTGGCTTGATGATTTACGTCGGATTGAGAAATGCTAACAAGAACAACAGTTCCGCAGATTTCTTTTTAGGCGGAAGAAAAGTTGGTCCATGGGTAACAGCCCTTTCTGCAGAAGCATCAGATTCTTCTGCATGGCTTTTGATGGGTCTTCCAGGATTGTGTTATCTTGGTGGAGTAAAAGAAACTTTCTGGACAGCGTTAGGTCTTATTTTAGGTACCTACCTGAACTGGCTTTTTGTCGCAAAACCTTTACGCAAATGTTCCATCGCTTTTGGTGATTCAATTACAATCCCAGAGTTCCTTACAAACAGATTTAAGGACAAGTCACACCTGCTTTCAGTTGTATCTGTAGTATTCATTGTTTTATTCTTTACTATTTATACAGCTTCCGGCTTTGTTGCCTGTGCAAAATTATTCAATTCTGTATTCGGACTTCCATACCATGCAGGTCTTGCAATCGGTATTATTGTAATTTTGTGCTACACAATTACCGGCGGATATCTTGCTGTATGTACCACAGACTTTATTCAGGGAACTTTGATTTTTGTTGCATTTGTAGTTTCTTCTGTTGTAGCAGTTTTTGCTTTGGGTGGACCAGCAAATGCAATTGCTCAGGTTAAAGATTTCAACGCAGCCGCAATTGCAGGAAACTTTGGTGAAGCACTTAAAAATACATTTACAAACAACCAGACTTATAAAGGATTAAGCATTGCTTCTGCTTTGGCATGGGGCTTAGGTTACTTTGGAATGCCTCATATCATAGTACGCTTTATGGGAATCCGTTCAAATAAGGAAGTTAAGACAGCCCGCCGAGTTGGAACTGTATGGATGGTTATTTCTTACATTGGAACCTTTATCATCGGTACTTTAGGAACAGCTTATCTTTTCAATCACGGAACAATTCTTGGAACAGAAGCTGGTGCAGTAATTTCTGGAATTACAAACTTTGGTGATGCAGAAACTGTATTCTCTGCAACTATGCAGAATATGTACCCTGCTTTCTTTGCCGGAATCTTCCTTTGTGCTATTCTTGCTGCTTCTATGTCTACTGCAGACTCTCAGCTTTTAGCTGCTTCTTCTGCAGTAAGTCAGGACCTTTTCAAAGGACTTATTAAAAAAGATGCTTCAGAAAAAGAAGTTCTTACAGTCAGCCGAATTACAGTTTTCTTAATTTCTCTGATTGCACTTTTCCTTTCATTGAATCCTAATTCTTCAATTTTTGGTCTTGTTTCTTTTGCCTGGTCTGGATTTGGTGCAACCTTTGGTCCTTTAGTTTTACTTGCTCTTTATTGGAAAGGAACTACAGCCGCAGGTGCAATTGCCGGTTTGATTACTGGTGGTGTTACAGATGTTGTATGGCACTACCTTAAAGGCGGTATCTTCGATGTTTACGAAATATTACCAGCCTTCATTGTATGTCTTATCGTAACAGTTGTTGTTTCACTCTGTACTAAAAAAGATCCTGAAGTTTTGTCTGAGTTTGAAAAATATAAACAGATAGAAGACTAATAAATGATATTATGCGGTGGCTGATAACCACCGCATTTTTTGTTTTTACTGTTCTTTTACAGCCTGCCGTACATCATCCAGCGTAAATGAATTGCGCTGGTCTTGTGCGGCAAGTAGGGCTGCCTTATTCAAAACAGATTCAATTTTTGCACAGGAGAATCCATTAAAAGTTTTTGAAAGTACCTGAACTGAACACTCCTGAGCTGGAGATTTTCCCTTGCAATACATTTCTATAAGTTTTTCGCGGGCAGCAGAATCAGGATACGGAACAGCAAAACGTGCATCAAAGCGCCCCGGACGAATCAAGGCTGGATCTAGAGCCTGAATGCTGTTGGTTGCTGCAATTACCAGAACCCCGTTAGTAGCTTCAAAACCATCTAATTCATTCAATAAAGCAGTTACAATTCGTGTATTTTCTGTTTCAATTGCCGAACCAGAATAATTTCGGCGGGTTCCAATTCCATCAAACTCATCAATAAAAACAATACAGGGAGCACGTCTTCTTGCCTTTCTAAAAAGCAGCTTTACCTTTAGCGGCCCAATTGCCATAAACATGCTTTCAAAATCGGTTGCCTTGGCAGGAATAAAATTAATTTTTGCCTCGCCTGCAAGAGCCTTTGCAAAAAGAGTTTTTCCGTTTCCAGGCTCTCCTTCCAGCAGAATACCTTTTGGCATTCTGATTCCGCGTTTTGCATATTCCGCAGGATTTTCCATAATTTTCATAACCTGCTTCATATCCCGTTTTAAGTTATCCATACCGACAACATCATCAAACTTAACGCCGGTTTTATGAACAACCTTAAAAGAGTTAGGGCTTATAAACTTGCGGAAGGCAAAAATAAAAATGCCAAAAAAGAAAATATAAAAAATTGCATCAAAAATTATGGAAAAGATTTCACCGGTATCTTTTACTACAGAAAGTTCAACATCATTTTTTAAGAGGAACTCTTCTAAAAGTGGAGAATGAGGATTTTTTGTCCATTCTTTAATCTCAGAGCCCTTTTGTACAAATACAAGACGCTCTTCTTTTATCTGGACGCTCTCAATCTTCCCCTGCTCTGCAAGTGAATAAAAATCCTTGTAAGCGATATAATTCTTACTGTTGTCAGACTGAAAGAAAAAATAATATCCAGCGAAAGCAACAGCAGCCAAAAGTAAAACAAGTAACCAAATATTTAACTGCTTCTTTTTAATCATAAATCTTCAAGCTCTTCTGCATCCGAAATATCTTCTACTTCATCAACAGCTTCTATCTCATCTATTTCTTCAATTTCTTCTATTGCTTCTGCATCTTCTAAATCTTCAAAACGTTCATCAATATCAGGAGAATCAAGTTCTTTAAGGTACTCGTTCTTATTTTCCTGGTCCTTTTTATAGCGTTCCAAATCTTTTTTCATAAGAGCAAAGAATTCCTCTTTAGGAAGACCTTTTGCATAATAAAATCCCTGCAGATAATCACAGCCAAGAGATTTAAGCCAGCGGGCCTGTTCTTCCGTTTCTACACCTTCTGCAAGTGCTTTCATACCAAGACGTTTAATCATCATGATTGTAGAAGCAAGGGCTGTATTAGATTTAGCATCATTAAAAGCTGACCAGATAATATTTTTATCTATCTTTACCATTTTAAATGGCAGACTGATTAAATAAGTCATATTTGAATATCCAGAACCATAATCATCAAGAGAAAGCTCAAAGCCAGCTTCGGAAAGAGCCGTCATATTTTTAAGAAGGATTTCCGGAGTATAGGCTGCGGCAGTTTCTGTTATTTCAAGATTGATTACAGAAGCAGGAATATTGTGAATTGTCCTGATTGTAAGAATATTTTCTGCAAGGATTTCCTGCATACATTGTGCAACCGAAAGATTTATATCAATTTTTCTGATTCCATATTCTTCCAGATTTATCCGCGAAAGTGTAGTACAGACAGAATCAAAAACAAACTGTCCAATTCTCAAAATATCGCCGGTTTTTTCTGCAATAGGAATGAATTCTTCTGGTGAAACAAAGTCCCCGTTTTCATCCTTCATGCGGATAAGAGCCTCAGCACCAATCAGGCGGTCCTCTTTTGTTGAATAAATCGGCTGATAATAAACATCAAAGCGTTTTTCAGCAAGAGCCCGTCTTAAAAGATGAGAAATATAGGTTGTTCGGCGTTTATATTCGGTATCAATATCGCGTGCATAAATTGTAGCCTGCTTGTAACGAGTATCTTCAGAAACCAAATCAATCAAATCAAGAATATCTTCAGGCATTCTTACATCTTTTGGAGATTCGATAATACAAATTCTTGAATATAACTTTAATTCCAGTGTTTCATACACCCAGTTTTCATGAAAACGAACCCTTAGCTCAAACTTGATTTTGTCAATTTCACGCTCATCATAATTTCTAAAAATAAGACAGAACTTTCCCTGTGATAAATAATAATGATAAGCATGAGGAAATGATTTTTTAAGGAAGTTTGCAACCTCACTCAAAAAGGCATTCATCTGAGTAATACCAAAAGCATTGGAGATAAAAGTAATATCGTCAAGAATAACGCTGACACACAAAAATGGGCTTCCTGTCATAAAATCGCGGGAGGTCATTTTTATAAGAGCGTGTTCATTAAAGAGATTTGTTGCACGTTCTACATATTCTTCCGGATTCTGTACAATAGAAGAAAACATAATTGTAGCAAGAGAGATTCCAAAACACTGAACCAAATATCTAGGATAAAAGAGCTGAATCAAAACTGAAACCAGCATCAATACAATATATGAAAAAAGTGAAATAATTTTTAATCTTGAAAGCAACTTTCGTCGCTTAATAATCATTGTAACAGATAAAACAGTATAGAATGCTACAAAGAAATACAAGGCATAGAAGAAGAATCCACCACGCTGATAGAGACCAGAGGAATCAATATAATAAACAAGCGGTGTATCAAAGAAAATATATGATATTGGAGAAAGAATAACCGGTATCATTGAGCAGGCATAAGGAATAATAATTAGTAGTGTAAAGGAACGCCTTCCTTTTTTAGATATTTTTTCGAGGAAATTAAAAAGAGATGCACAATAAACAGTATAAATAACACTGAGAATATTTGATGAAAAGAAATAAACCATGTGGAAGCCCCATAAAAAGGCAAGAGGAAAAGAATTGCCTCTCAAAAGGGTCGTTCCAAGATCACAAATAGTACAGAAAAAAGCAGAATAGATAAACATTATATAAGCATGATTCTGCAATAAGGGAAGATTTCTGCGCTGATAATAAAATACAATGACAATCAGATAAATAAAGACCGCTGCAATGTCAAACTCAATAACGTAATTCAATCGGATATCCTTATATTATTTTGCATAAAGTATAAAGTATATTAATATTATAGATAAACTTTAACCTACAGATACATAAAAGTCAAAATGTACCATAATGCATTATTTTTAGGCAGGAAGCCGAGTATCATTCCAAGACAAACTGCATGAGCAATTTCTCCAGGATGTCTGTTGCTGTTTAGGGCTTTTAGAAATAAAATCAGTTTTTTGAACATATAATCTCCATTTTTTATGGTATAAACTACATTTCTTTAATGATAATTTTTATTTTATTCTACT
>JAILQA010000185.1 GCA_024699205.1 Treponema sp.
ACTAATCTGGCCAAGTACATCGTTGCAGGAATAACGAAGTCCGTCCTTAGGTGTACACCAGCCGTGATGTTCCAGACATTTGATTCTGATTGTTTCTCCACCGGCGATACGTTTTTCGTACATTCCGTCACAAAGGAAAGAATCATTAGGAGAGATTCCGTGTTCATCGTAAACAATTCCCACGGTAAAAATTTTAAATACAGACCCCGGCTCATAAGCTGTCATTGCAGGCCGGTCTATTTTTGATTCTATGATGGAAGAACCATATTCGTTCAAATCGGCAGAAGGCAAACTTATATAAGAAAGAACTTCACCTGTTGTACAATCTGCAGCAACAAGCATCATACTTTCTGCCTGAGTTTCATTCATTGTTTTGTGAGCAATCTGTTCAAGCTTATACTGAAGGTTTGCATCAATACTTAAAAAGATATTTTTTCCTTGCAGCGGCATTCCATTTTCATCAGTTCCGGATGGAGAAAGCACGCTCTGCTGAGAGAATTCAATTCCCGCAAGCCCTCGCCCGTCATCACCCATATAACCGATAAGCTGAGAAGCAAGCGCATGATTCGGATAATTTCTTCCGGGGATTTTTTCGTAACTTACAAAATTGTAGCCTTTTTCATCTGTGAGTTGTTTAAGCGGCTCGTACATTGTCTGCGAGATTTTTTTCTTAAGGTAAACAAAGCTCTTATTTGTATTTATGATTTCCAGAACTTCTTCGGGAAGCATTTCCAGAAAAGGCGCTACATCCTCTGCAAAGCGGGCACGTACTTTTTCATTATCTTTAAGATTTTTTACAGAAACACCTACATGATAAAAATTGGTTTGTACTGCAAGTGGAAAGCCCGAACGATCTACAATTGAACCTCGCTCAACAGCCGGTGTATTCTGCGCCATTGGAGTTACAGGTTGAAGAGAAAGTTTTGCGTATGTAAACAGTAAAACAAGAAGACAGATTCCACAGCAAATAAAAAAGAAAATCGTCTGCTTAGGTCTGAAGAACTGATTCACAATAAATTTCCACCCATATATATTGTAAACCTAATTTGATTTTATTTCTAGGTGATGTTTAAAATAAAAAAAGCTGGATGAGATATGGAGTTTTGCCAATCTTTCCAGCTTTGAAATTTGTTTGCGGATGGAGTTTAGTAATTAGTCTTCAATGAATTGTTTTAACAGATAATTTGCCAAGAACTTCTTCCATTGAATTTTAGGACCATCTTCACTATTAAGATTTATACACTGATTTGAATCTGTACAAATTTTAGGTGCAGAATCTTTTATTAATTTTCCACTTAACCATAAAGCAGTCCATTTTCCTTTTCCAAACTGCTCTGTGGTATAAGTTTTTGTTGACCCTACGACTAAATCCATTCGATTTTCAACTAATCCACCAAGTACTTCAACATTTTGTTCTGTAACAGTTTGAATTGCTACTGTTAATCCAGCATCAGGATTAAACATTAAATAAATATCTGCATTTTTTAAGTTTCCTGATTCAGGACCATTTGCTGAATCATCAGCTTCTGAAGCAACAACTGGTATATTGAAAGTTTTATCACCTTTATCATATTTATACCATTGATTATAAGAATCCTCTACAGACTCTTTTACAGAATTTAATAGTCCACAACTAACAAATGATAAAGCAAATAAAATTACTGAAATAACTGTAAGTAACTTAAAATATTTCTTCATAATTATCACCCCTTTTAAAGTAAGTTATATAATTATAAATCACCCGGAATTGTTTGTCAAAAAAACAAAAAAAACGGCGGCTGATTCCACGCAAAGCGTTGTATATCTAGCCACCGTATTTTTTGTATTTAGTTAGCGCTGCCAACCAAACACATCCATTCTGCTTCAGCACAAAGAGTGTCACCAACGTAGGCTTTACCGGCCTGTTTGATCATTTTTGGACTGTTGCGAAGGAATTCAATTTCCATGCGAACTTTATCGCCTGGGCGAACCTGGTTGCGGAACTTTACTTTGTCCAATGTGGCAAAGAAGAAAAGTCCGTCTGCAGGAACAATGTTGAGGTAGCGGAGTGCTGCTCCACCAGCCTGTGCCATTGTTTCGCAAAGAATTACTCCTGGTACTACAGGGTACTCTGGAAAGTGTCCTTTGAAAAAGAATTCGTTTTCTGTAAATGTATGTTCACAAACACAGCCTTTTTCGTCTGCGCTGATAATTGCGTCTACGAATA
>JAILQA010000192.1 GCA_024699205.1 Treponema sp.
AAAGGATAATTTGCGGATCATCAATAGGGAAAATAGAAATGCAGCTTGAAATAAAATCTGTTTCGCTGTAGCCGCCTTTGACTTTGTCTGCCATCTGTGCAGTTCCGGTTTTTACACCAATTGCAACGTCACCAATATTTGCCCGCGAACCTGTACCAGAAACCGCTGTAGTTTCCATGCAACTCAAAACATATTCTGAAGTAGCTTTATTGAAAACTCTGTCCTTGTATTCAGGTTTATGTTCATAAAAAACTGTGCCGTCTTTATTTGTAATTTTATGGATTACAGAAAGTTTAACTGGAACTCCCCCGTTTGCAATTGCAGTTGCTGCCTGAACCATTTGCAGGGCAGAAACACTTATTTCCTGACCAATCGCAATTGTAGGCTTTGAGCGTGCTGACCAGGATTTACTTTCAGAATCTTTTACAACTCCAGTGGTTTCGCCCGAAAGTTCAATTCCTGTTTTTTGTCCAAAGCCCAACTGACGGATTCTTGCAATAAAATCATCATCAGCAATTCTATCGCTTATTTGCCCGAATACGTCGTTGCAGGAATATTTTAATGCATCCCGCGGAGAAAGCCATCCGTGATGTTCAAGACATTTAATCCTTACAGTTTCTCCGCTTGCAAGTTTATGCTCATATCCGCCGTCGCACAAAAAACTGTCGTTAGGTGATATGCCCTTTGAATCATAAACAATTCCCAGGGTAAAAATTTTAAAAACAGAACCAGGCTCATAAGCATCGTTAACAATTCTATTAATTTTTGATTCTGGAGAAGCTGTTCCGTATTCATTCAGGTCAGCAGCAGGCAAACTTATGTAGGATAATATTTCTCCTGTTTTTGAATCAACAGCAAGCATCATCATACATTCAGCTTGAGTGTCGTCCATAGTTTTGTAGGCGATTTTTTCCAATTTATATTGAAGATTTGAATCAATACTTAAAAAAATATTTTTTCCCTGTTCTGGGACTTCAAGGCTTTTGTCAATTTCGGGGTAGAGCAGGGATTGCTGAGAAAACTCTATTCCAGCCAGACCATTTCCTTCATCACCCATATAACCGATTAAAGATGAAGCAAGGGCATAGTTTGGATATATTCTTCCCGGAAGCTTTTCGTAATTTACAAATATAAATCCGTTTTCAGAAGCCTTTTCTTTTATGTCTTCGTATTCAGTTTGTGTAGCTTTCTTTTTGAGAATTACATATTCTCTTTTGCGGGCTAATTTATCCTGTAATTCTGCTTCAGTAATCTCAAGAACAGGCGCCATGACCCTGACAAAATTATTTTTGTCTTTTATATCCTTTGTATTTAAACCGATTCTATAAAAATTGGTCTGTACAGCAAGAGGAACGCCCAGACGGTCTACAATAGAGCCACGTTCTACTACAGGTGGATTTTTTATTTTTTGAGGTGCTGGTTTGATTGCCAATTTAAAATACGCACAGAGAATTAAAATCAGTAAAATTGAGCATCCTGTAAAAAAGACAATGAGTCTTCCTTTTTTAAAAAATGTATTCATTATTTCTCCCGCCCAGAAATATGTATTTAAACTATACTCTTTATCCTGCAAAATATCTAGATAATCTTCTAATCTGTGTGTAAAAAATTGTCGATAGACAAGTATGGAAATTATAAGTTATGTAGAAAAATCCCCGAAACGCTCTTCCTTTAATCTTTTTAATGGAACAATCGGAGCTTTTAATATAAAAAAACGATATAAGGCTAAAAGCAGAACTGTTAATGATGTTTCATATAGTTTTTCATATCCTGAGGAACGCTATACCTTCAAGGCTGGAAAAGTTCGAAAACCTTTTACGGTAAAAATGATTTTTGCAGCTATAGGCAGAGGCCTTTCTGTTTTTGGAAGTTTTCTTCGTCAGAATGTTAAAATTATAGGTATCATGTCCTTGATTCTGGCTCTGGTTTTTGCAAGTGGTATTTTTATAATTAATGCATATTTCTTTCATTTAAATCATACAGGGCCTGTACTTTTGAGTTATTCTGAATCAGCAGATTTTGAAAATCTTGATAACTTTATGTCTTCTTTTGCACTTGATGATTCTCTTAAGGTTGATTCAGATGGAAAGCTTCTGGATGCTGATTTTTCTCCTGATTTTTCTGCTATAACTCAGGCGGTAACTTATCAAAATTACAAGGTTAAATCAGGTGATACAATCAGTGGAATTACAAGAAAGTTTGGTCTGTCAAATATTTCTACTTTGATTGCAGTTAATGACATAAGCAATGTTCGTCAGCTGGCTGCAGGTCAAAAATTAAAGATTCCTTCAATGGATGGAATTGTTTATACGGTTCAGAAAGGAGATTCAATCAGTTCTATCGTTGGAAAATATAAAATCAAAACAGAAAGTCTCCTTGATGCAAACGAACTTTCAAGTGAAGAACTTTCTGTAGGACAGCTTTTGTTTATTCCAGGGGCAGCTCTTGATAGAAATACCCTGCAGAATGCAATGGGTGAATTATTTATTCTTCCTATTTCTGCTTCCTTCAGATGGTCTTCTCCTTATGGCTGGAGATCGGATCCATTTACAGGGGTAAGGTCTTTCCATACAGGAACGGATATGGCTTGTCCTCAGGGAACTCCAATTCTTGCTTCTCAAAGCGGACGGGTTTCGGCTGTAAGTTCAAATCGTGTTTATGGAAATTATGTAATTATCGACCACGGAAATGGTTATCAGACTTTGTATGCTCATATGTACAAGGCTCTTGTAAAAAAAGGTGCCTGGGTAAGTCAGGGAACCAGAATAGGGCTTGTAGGTTCTACAGGATATTCAACCGGACCTCATCTTCATTTTATGGTTTATAAAAATGGAAACCGCATAGATCCTATGACGATTTTAAAACGATAATATATAGAAGATTTTGATTTTTGCTTAAATAAGGATTTTATAAGGACTAAAAGAAATGTATAATATTTGTGTATGTGAAGGCTGTGGACGAACTATAGATAATGATTTTTTGTACTGTCCCTGGTGCGGTTTTTCAAAAATCAGTAATAAGGCGACTTCACTGGATGCTATGTTTAATTATTACGAAAAATCTGTAAGAGATAACCGCAGAAAGCATCTTTATAAAATGAAAAAAGAAATTGATGAGCTTGAAGAAGAGCTTTCTGTTATGGCTTTAAGTGCGGAGATGCATAAATGAAAAAAATAATTTCGGTCATTGTATTTTGTTTACTTTCTTTTTCGGCGTCTGCTAAGATTTCATTTGGCAGCGTCGATTTAAATTCTTCAGATGAAGTTTTATTCACTGTAAAGCAAGATATGACCGGAATGAAAGAATATTCTTCTTTGTTTTATGCAAAATTAAAGGACGGGCTGCCGGAAAAAAGTCCTGAATTATTGACCTGCTATCCTGAGAGAATGGAATTATTGGATGGTGGAAAAATTTTACAGGTACGTAACCGCTATGGAAGGGGTCACTTTAATACGGTGAGTGAGCGATTCGCATGGGTAGAGTCTGAATCTGATATTCCTGAAAATTCCCTGCCTGTTGAACCTTATGCTGTAAGTCCTGACGGAAAATGGATTTGCAAAATTGAAAAAGATACCTTAAGTTCAGGAATTCTGATTGTTCAGAATGTTCTGACTGGACAGAGTGCAGTTTTGTGCGAGCAGGTTCGATTGAGTTATGAAAGTGTTCCTGTAAAATGGGCGCCGGATTCATCTCTTGTTCTTTATGAAAATAACGGAAATATTTTGTTCTGTAATCCTGATGCAGTAATCCGCTGTGTAGAGATGGATGAAAAATACAGAAAAATAGGGCGGGGAACAATTAATTCTGTAAACTGGACTTCAGAAAAAAATCTTGTTTATGTTGATGATTATTTAATTTATCAAATCAATTCAAAGGAATTATATACAATCGGTCTTTATTCAGGAATCATAGGACAGGGGAAGGCAATTGGACGTTTTCCTTTCCAGTTTAATCCTAAGACAGATAAATTTTCTGCAAATGCTGCCGTAAATTCTTTTGTAGTAATTCAGAATAAAAAATTGTTTTCATATCTGAAGTTGAAGAAGAATTCCAGTTCGGCTGATTATCTTAATGTAATTTATTCAAGTCCTTACACCGATTCTACCGCTTCTTTGATAGATGCTTATATTTTCTGGGATGATAAATCAAATCCGATTTTGTGGCTGGAAAAACTTCCTTATGACGGCAGTTCAGAAATGTGCGATGTTTTTATGCTTTCCGAAACAAAAATTCCGGTTTTAAGCTTGAAAAATTCAAATAAGCCGAGTCTTTCTCCAGATAAAAGAAAAATTGCAGTTCTATCTGGACAGAAAATTTCTATTTTTGATATAAACACCTGGAAACTTACAAATGAGCTTACTGGTGAAAATTATATTTCTGCAGTTTGGACAGATAGAAACATGCTTTTTGTGGGCGGTAACAAAACTATTCAGAAATGGAATCTGCTCTCAAACACGCTCCAGCTTTATATGCTTTCTTCGGCCCAGGGCTGTCTGTGGGAACCACTTTCTCTTGCAGTAATTGCTATTCAAGATGAAAACACATTTTACAGATTCAGCAAGGAAAACTTTACCTGGAAAAAGGCGAATCCTTTGGAAAATGAACCGCAGATTCAAAACGGAAGATACAGAGTTTTTACAGGAAGTACACCAAATAAATATTATAAAAATGCACTTTATATACGCTCTCTTTCTAAAAAGCCGGTGACAAACCCGATGTATAAAAATTCCGGCGAAAAAACAGGAGAAACACCAAAGGTTGCTCTGGTTTTTGACGGCTACGACAATGCAGACGGACTGTCCCAGATTATTTCAATGGTTAAAAAATACAATGTGCCGGGTTCTTTCTTTTTGAACGGGGAATTTATCCGCCGCTATCCTGCAGAAACCTCTCAGATTGTCATGAATGATTTTTCGGTAGGCTCAATGTTCTTTTCAAATACAGATTTGGTTGATAATCCTTTCCATGTTGATGAAGAATTTATCCGCCGTGGTCTTGCCCGAAACGAAGACGAGTTTTTTCAGTGCACAGGAAAAGAATTATCTTTATACTGGCATACACCTTTCTATTCAGTTACTCCTGATATAATTTCTCACGGAAAAAAAGCCGGCTACACTTATATAAACTCTTATCACCTCAACAATGACTGTGAAAAACTCGACAAAAATATTTCCCCTGAAAAAATTATCCTCGATTACTGCTATACTCTGCGTCAGTTAGGCGGTGGAATTGTTCCAGTTTCCATCGGTTTTTCTCAAGGCAACAGACTTGATCCTCTTTATAATTATTTAGACCTGCTGATTTGCGCTCTTTTAGATTGTGGGTTTGAGCTGGTTTCTGTCAATGAGTTATAAACAAGCCTGTGATAAATACATCGGGCTCGTAATCTCTGTATCTATGCACAGTTTTGTACTACAAAACTGTGAACGAGCCTGGTATCAATGGAGTTTATAATATAAATACAACGGGCTCGTTGTGGCATTGAAACAACTCAAATCATTTATTATAATGACCGATTATGAGTAGATGTTTTACAATGTTAAAACCAGGTGTATTGAATCGTCGCCTGGTTGGTGAAATTATTAGCCGCCTTGAAAAAAAAGGTTTCAAATTAGTTGGATTAAAACTTGTTCATGTTACAAAAGAACTGGCAGAAGCACATTATGCAGAGCATGAAGGAAAAAGCTTCTACGATGGACTGACAAGTTATGTTACATCTGGTCCTGTAATTGCAATGGTTTGGCAGGCAGATGATTGTATTACTTTGATGCGAAAATATGTAGGTTCAACAAAACCGACAGAAGCAGTTCCTGGAACAATCCGCGGAGATTACTGTACTCACACTCAGCGCAATATTATTCATGCATCTGACAGTGAAGAAAGTGCAGAACGCGAAATTAAACTCTGGTTCAGAGACGAAGAAATCTTTGATTGGAATGACAGCTGCCAGGGCTGGTATTAATCTATGGAAAGTAAGACTGTAGGAATAATTGGTGGTGGTGCCTGGGGTACAGGTCTTGCTCAGGCATTGGCACGAGGTTCTCATAAAGTAACAATCTGGGCCTTGGAAAAAGAAGTTGTAGAATCAATTAATAAGGAGCATGAAAATAAAAAGTTTCTGCCCGGCTATAAGCTTGATGAGTCAATAGTTTGCAGCGATGATATCAGGGCTGTAGCAAGCGATAAGGATTTTATAATAATTGCTTCACCTTCGCTCTATCTGGAATCTACAATCAAAAAGTTTGCAGATGTGCCTAACATTCAGGACGGAACTACAATTATTGCAGCTCTTACAAAAGGTTTTGTTCCTTCTTCCGAGGGACCAAAATTAATTCTTGAAACAATAGAAAATGCGCTCCCTGAACATTACAGGGATTGTACAGTTTATGTCGCCGGACCTTCCCATGCAGAAGAAGTTGCAATGGGCAAAGTTACAGGTTTGGTTGCTGCTTCCTTAAATCCAAAAAACTCTATCAAAGTTCGTGAGCTTTTAAAAGTTCCAGGACTTCTGGTATATTCAAGTTTTGATGTAATTGGCGTTCAGATTTGTGCCGCTGCAAAAAACGTAGTTTCTGTAGTTTACGGTGCCATGGATGCAATTTCCGAAACTTCTGATATCATTGGTGATAATTCTGAAAGTCTTTTAATGGCAGCCGGCTTAAACGAAATCCAGACACTGGGATTTGCAATGGGCGCAACTCATGCAGAAACCTTTACTTCAATAAGTGGAGTAGGTGATTTGGATGTTACCTGTAAAAGTAAATACGGCCGAAACCGACGCTTTGGTCTTGATTTAGTAAAGACAGACATGCTTTCAAAGTTTACAGACATTGATGATTTGATTGCCAATGTCGGTAAAATTGGTTATTTACCAGAAGGTGCCATTGCCTGTAAGTATGTTCACGAAATCGGCCTCAAAAAGAATATAAAACTTCCTTTGACAAATGCCTTGTATAAGATATTGAATAAAGAATATTCGGTACAGGATGCATGTAATGAATTATTGAATATAAACTAGCAAAATTACGCAGGAATCACTATGTTAGAAAAAATCACAAGCACTTTTAGCGGAATTGTTAAAAAATTAAGCGGAAAATCTACAATCACAGAAAAAAACATCGAAGAAGCCGTTGAAGAAATTAAAATGGCCCTGCTTGAAGCCGATGTTAACCTCAGAGTTGTAAGACGCTTTGTTAATTCAACAATTGAAGAAGCTAAGGGTGAAAAGGTTTTAAAATCAGTAAATCCTGGACAGCAGTTTACAAAAATCATTTATGACAAAATGGTTGCCATGCTTGGTGATTCTAAACAGGATTTGCACTTAAAGGGACCTGATACTCAGTCTGTAATTTTGATGTTAGGTTTGCAGGGTGCTGGTAAAACAACAGCCGCTCATAAGCTTGCAGCCCGTCTTGCCAAAAACGGGCGAAAACCACTTTTAGTTGCCTGTGACTTAGTTCGTCCTGCCGCCGTAGAACAGCTTTCTCAGCTTGGCCAGAAAATCGGTGTTCCTGTTTATAAAGAAAATAACAAAGATGCTGTAAAAAATGCAAAAGAATCAATCTCTTTTGCCAGAAAAAATGGTTATGATACAATAATCATCGATACTGCCGGTCGTCTTCAGATTGATGAAGAAATGATGGCAGAACTGGTAGACATTAAAAAATCCGTATCTCCAGATGAAGTTCTTTTAGTTGCCGATGCAATGACTGGTCAGAATGCCGTTGATATTGCAAAATCTTTTGACGAGCAGCTTGGACTTACCGGCGTTATTCTTACAAAGTTCGATTCAGATGCCCGTGGTGGTGCGGCTCTTTCATTAAAAACAATTACAAACAAACCAATTCTCTTTATTGGTACCGGCGAAAAAACAGAAGATTTTGAAGTTTTCCATCCTGAACGAATTGCTTCCCGTATTCTTGGTATGGGTGATGTTGTTTCTCTTGTAGAAAAAGCCCAGGAAACGGTAGATGCGGAACAGGC
>JAILQA010000209.1 GCA_024699205.1 Treponema sp.
TAAAGATTTCCCTGTATTTTGGTAAGACGGATTTTACTAAAGATTTGCCTGCAAATTATCTTGGTGATGGTAAGGGCTATGAGCCTGATATTTGGGCTACGACGGAAACAATGAAGTCTGTGCTGCAAGGAATGGGCGTTGATACTGGGGATATTATTTTTCAGTAAGAAAAGCCATGGATGAGTTTTAGTTTATCTATGGCTTTTGGCTTTTTGCTTTTAGATGTTTCTAAATGTTTTTCCGAAGCAATTCAAAAAGTCCGTGTCTGTTGCAGTAAGCAAAGAGCTTGCGCACTCCAGCAATTTTGAAGCGGGCTTGGGCTGGACCTTCGGGGTAGAGCTTTGTCAACTGAATGCCCTGGTCTGAGATTGCTGCAATAAAGGAAATATAGTGCTCCTTTGTCATGGGGTGATTTATTGTGACAAAGTATTCGTCTTCAACAACTTCAATGTTAAGGGCGTGATTGCTGTCACCGCCATTACTGGTGCTTGTTGAGTCACTTCCGATTGTTGAGCCTGCTGATATTGCCTCTGTTTCTTCCGCTTCCAGAGCCGGCAGAGTAATTCCACAACAGCTGATAACCGCTTCTCCTGTTGTGTGAATTATATTCCCGCATACAGGGCAGACGTAAAACTTTCCCTTTGCCATATTGCAGGCTTTGTTTTGGTTTGTGATGCTTTCACCCGAAAGCAACTCAATTACCGAAACTCCAAGTGCCTTACCCAGTGATTCCAAAAGTCCGATATCAGGAAAGCCCTTGCCGGTTTCCCATTTACTGACAGCCTTGCTGGTTACAAAAATCTTTTGAGCAAGCTCTTCCTGTGTCATTTTCATTTTTTCGCGGAGGGCCTTGATTACCGCTCCAGTTACGTAGTTGTTCATTTTCATCTCCTGTGACTTGTGCCGGCAAAGTCATTTTGTGACTTTAGAATAACATGACGGGAGGGAGGCTGCAACCTACGATTCGTGGAATGAAAAACTCAAGATGCCGCAATAGGGATTTGAATTATTCTGTCACTCTGACTGCATAATAATCATCAACAATTATAACTTCTCCGTGAGCTGCTACTTTGCCGTCCTGAATGATACGTACAGGATTTCCGATAACATTGTCCAGCTCAAGGATTGTGTTTTCTTTTATCCTGCTGATTTCTTCCTGAGTACAGTAGGCTTCTCCAAGACGTAAAGAGATGTAATTTTCTTCATCGTATTTTATGATTGTTCCTTTTTCATCATTATCTTTTAGGGCTTCAGTAATTCTGACTCCAAAGCTTTCTCCAACGGCAACTGTCTCTCCTAAATAGCGGACTTGGTTTTCTACAATAACGTTTAAAGGTTCGCCTGCTCGTTTTTGTGAAACTAAAATAGTTCCTGCTTCAAAACTGCAATCATTTGGAATGAATCTGCCGAACTCAACAATAATATTGTTATTGCGGGGTTTTGTTTTAATGTCACTTAGCCATTGGAGTTTTGGTTCCTGACTTGAGTCTTCAAAAAATCCTCTTTTGCTGCATAACTCTGTGAAGTATTTGTAATTAAACTGAATATTCATCATGCCGCATTCTGTATCAGAACGAAGCTCCAGCGTAACAAGAAGGCACATTTCGTTGGGATTCTGCGGTGTGTTTCTTGGAAGCAGGGGATTAAGGTCTAAGCTTCTTTTTTTGAAAAAGCTTTCTTTTGGAACAGATTTGTTAGTTTTTGAGTAAATACTTTCCTGCATCAATTCAACAAATTGATTTAAATAAGCTACAGGCAGACATTCCGCATCGGTCAGTGTAAGGTCAGGATATTTCTTTAAATCCTGTTTTAAAAGGATTTTACCGATGGCAGGGTTTATTTCTATTGCAAAACCGGAATTGTTATAATCATAAGAATAGAAGAAGGTGCGTTCAGGCAGAGTTCTTATAAATTCATTGTTGGTAAGCTCGTCTACTGAGATGACATTAAAACCCAGTAAATCTGTTCTGTTTCCCAGGAGATTACTGCGATACTTCTCACATAATTCTACAAAGGTGTTATATATTTTTCTCATTTCTTCTTTTCGGACAAGGCTTGGGCGTTTAAAATCATATATTCTAATCCGTACACCGGGATTTTGTAAAAGAGATGTATCATTCTCTGGGGTTTGTCCTGAAGCTGAAAGCATGGCCTGTATTTCTTCTTCTGTCATAACTTTCTTTGCTGGAAGTTCTCCCTTAATCAGAGAATCTACATCGCAGTCAAGATTTTCAGCGAGAAGAGGAAGAATGCCTACATCGGGGCAGCCGTCGCCACGTTCCCATTTGCTTACGGCCTTGTCGCTCACATTGATTTTTGCAGCCAGCTCTTTTTGAGTCATGCCTTTAAGACTTCTAAGATAATTGATTATTTTTCCAGTTTTGATTGCGTCCATTTGTACCTCTTGAGTATAACTTTAACATTCATTTTGCTGGAAGTCACCCGACAGGTCGTAGGAATTGGTAGAATTTTGATTCTTACGGGGTAGAGGGGGGAGCCACCTAGGAGAAGGCTTTCCACTCTTAAATTCTAAACTTTACTCAAAAAATCAAATGCATGTTATAATTTTACTGTATTCTCATAATTGTAGTTCCTGGCGCCAGGACTGCAGGAGGTTTAGTTGGCTAATTTTGACTTATTGATGAGGTCACTTGCCTTTATCGAAGAGCATCTTGAAGACTCAATTCAGACAGAAGAAATTGCCCAGGCTTGCTTTGCATCCAAGTCTGCTCTGGAAAAAGTTTTTAAGTACACGATTCATTTTTCTGTGCACGATTATTTGATTCGTCGCCGCATGACAAAGGCCGCCCGCACAATGTTAGATAAACCTAACTACAGCCTTCTGGATATAGCTGTGAGCTACGGCTATTCGAGCCACGAAGCCTTTACCAGGGCCTTTTCAAGCGTATGGAATTGCACGCCTTCTGAATATCGCGAGCAGAAGAAGGGCAAGCTTCATACCGCCGAATTGTTCCCCCGCATAACAGGCTTAATGCAAATTGAAGGAGAAACTTTTATGAGAAGAAAATGCGATATTTCCGAGTTATATGATTTTTTAAAATCCCGTGCCGACTGCTGGTGCGTTGTCTGCGACATTTACCATCTTATTCCGATTAATGACATTTCCCGTAAGGCCGGTGACCTTGCAATTTCGGAATCCCTGCGCCGAATGGAAAGCGTTTGCGGCAACGAAGATGTAGTCTTTAGAATTGGCGGCGATGAGTTTGTGCTTT
>JAILQA010000210.1 GCA_024699205.1 Treponema sp.
AAATTTTAAATGAACTTGGAAAACAGGGATGGGAGGTTGTTGGATTAGATACTTCAAAAGAGATAGAAGGACGTCCTAATTTCTATCTAAAACGCCCTTGCGGAAGATTAAAAATGATCGAAAAGGTAAACTGCCAGGAAATCAATCCTGAGTAGAAGAAAAAAATGGAGCGCAGACCTGCGCTCGAGGAGTCATATTATGAAACCAGATTTTAATACTCTAAAGAAATATATTCTCAGTATCTTGCCGATGGGGGTCAGTATTTCTGATGAAACTATTAGAAAAATAAATGAGATCTATTCCAAGAAGTAAAAGATATGTTTCTTTTTCCATTGTGCAACATTGCGCAAAGACTTTTATTTCACACAAATAGTCCTTGTTCCAGACTTCGAGCTATCACGCTACTCAACCCCCACGGCGTCAGCTAAGTACGCTTCCTTGTTTCCGTGTGTGTTCGTAGGCTCATCTCTACGTCTTTCACAATGACTATTTGTGGCAAGATTCGCAAAAGTGCTGGCACTACGGCCATCATTTTGCCAATCTTGCGAGGGAACTTTGTCCCCTTCGAACCTCTACTCGTCGTTGTTACGACGCCTTTATGAATAGCGAAATACGGGACGCTATTCATAAAGCAAAGGCTTGCAGCCTTTGGAAACTGCTTAGGGGCATTGCGCTTGCCCCTCGCCATATGTGTGCAACGTTGCACAAAACAGGTCGGTGTTTTATTGACGACCTGTTTTGTTCCACTTATGCGCACATATGGCTCACCCTTCGTAAAAAAGCGTCACAATCAAAAGTCGAAATACGATGTGACGGCTTTTGATTCTGTGTCTCTTTTTTAATTTCAAAGACTTATATCTTTGAAATCTTTTATGGGCATTATGGCTGCCCCTCGTCACAACTGTGCAATGTTGCACTTAATTATCCAAAATGGATTAAGAGGATTGTAAGAGATTGAATAACTAACAATAAGACGAAATAGAATATAAATATTCATTCAAATTTCGGTTAAAACGGTGTATAATACTGTATTCAATTATAATGTTTTGAGGCTAAAAAATGACTAAAAATGATGAACTTATTAAAAATGTGGGAATCAATATACAAGAAAAATCAGCTATGATGTGGAATGTAGCTAACGTTCTGGCTGGGCCGTTTAAGCCTCATGAATATGGTTTGGTAATTCTTCCGTTTACTGTTATTAAGAGATTCCATGATTGTCTTTTACCTACACATGCAGAAGTTTTGAAGACTTGGGAAAAAGTAAAGAATATGGCCGTTGTTGAAGGTTTTATGACTCAGGCTTCCGGCTACCAGTTTTATAATAAATCTAAGTTTACTTTTGATCTTCTTTTGAAAGACCCTGAAAATATTGAAGCAAACTTCCGCGATTACATTCATGGCTTTTCTGATAACGTTCAGGATATTCTTGCTAAGTTTGAGTTTGATAATATTATTAAAAGACTTGTTGAAGCTGATGCTCTTTATCTTGTAATTAAAGAGTTTAATTCTGATAAGGGCTATCTTGGACCAGATAAGATTAGTGCTGTGGACTGTGGTTATATCTTTGAAGATTTGGTACGCCGCTTTTCTGAAAGTTATGATGACCAAGCCGGAGCTCACTTTACAAGCCGCGATATTATTTATTTGATGACTGATATCCTTTTGAGTGACAGTAAGATTGCAACTACAAAAAGCTGTACTGTTTACGATATGGCAATGGGAACAAGCCAGATGCTTTCTTGTATGCAGGAACGCATTGCAGCTCTAAATAAAGATACAGAAGTTGTAACATTCGGACAGGAAATAAACCCAAGTACATTTGGTATTGCAAAAGCTGACATGATGATTCGCGGCGGCGACCCTAACAATATGCGATTTGGTAATACTCTTAGCCACGACCAGTTTAAGGGATTTACTTTTGATTATATTATTTCTAACCCGCCTTTTGGAATTGACTGGAAGAAAGAAAAGGACGCTGTAGAAAAAGAACATGCTTTAGGAGATGCCGGACGCTTTGCTCCAGGACTTCCAAAAATCAGTGATGGACAGCAGCTCTTTCTTTTGAATGGTCTTGCAAAACTTAATCAGAATGGAAAGATGGCAATTATTCAAAATGGTTCGCCTTTGTTCAGTGGTGATGCAGAAAGTGGATCAAGTGAAATACGTCGTTACATTCTTGAGAATGATTGGCTTGATAGCATAATTGAACTTGGAAATGACATGTTTATGAATACTGGCATAAGTACATACATATGGATAATAAATAAGGATAAGCCAGAGAATAGAGTTGGAAAAGTGCAGCTTATTAATGCTTCTAAGTGTTATGAACCAAGAGTAAAAGGAATCGGAACAAAAAGAAATGATATTACAGATAGATGCCGAGATATGATTGTTAATGCTTATTCTGATTTTAAAAATAAGGTATACGGTAATAAAAACAGCATTTACTGTGAAAGCAAAATTTTTGACACTGTTGATTTTGGTTATAACAAGATAATTGTTGAACAGCCCCAAAAAGATGAAAAAGGAAATATTATAAAAGATAAAAAAGGAAAACCTGTAGCAGATAAGAGCCTTGAAGATTCTGAAAGTATTCCTCTAACACAGGATATTGACGCATACTTCAAGAAAGAAGTTTTACCTTATGCACCTGATGCCTGGTATGATCCAAAGAAAACAAAAGTTGGTTATGAAATTCCGATGACTCGCTATTTCTACGAATATAAAGCTCCTGAAAAAGTTGAAGATGTTTTTGCCCGAGTTACAAAACTTGAAGAAGAAATTGGAGCCTCTCTTAAAGATTTGTTGGGAGCAAAGTAATGACAAGAGCAATGAAAGACAGCGGAGTAACTTGGATTGGTGAGATCCCTGAAGATTGGAATGTTTCTCAGTTTAAATATTTAATAGTTGCAAATGATGGTGGTGTTTGGGGAAACGATCCATTTAATGATGAAAATGACAAAATTGTCATACGATCAACAGAACAAACAATTGATGGAAAATGGTGTATAGAAAATCCAGCAAAAAGAAGTTTTGTAAACGAAAATTTAGTTGAAGCAAAAATTATTGAGAATGATCTGTTAATGACAAAATCAAGTGGAAGTTCTGAACATATTGGTAAAA
>JAILQA010000219.1 GCA_024699205.1 Treponema sp.
AGCATACCAAGACGAGTTGCATCAAGAGTTACAGAAAGTGCACCTTTTCCATCTTTTGCAAAACCTGGGATAATAAGTGCTTCTGTAGATTTTGCAACATCCTGATTATCAGTTGAGCCAATCATGGTTACGGTTTCATAAACATAAGTTTTTTCTATTTTAATTGGAGAAATCAGCTTTTCGTTCAGAAGTTCAGACTTAATGCTGTAAACAAGTTCAACCGTTCCTTCTTTTTCTGCTCCAACATCAAAGTAAACAACTGTAGAATCTCCTGCAGCAACCATAACTGTATGTTCATTTTTTCCATCAACATAAGCCTTACCTGGAATTGTCTTTCGTCCTGCAAGTTCATCTTCTTTTGTATTTTTTGTTGGACTGCGGGTTTCAAGGCTTACAGTAACTCTCTGTGATTCAGAATCGAGATTTGTGATTAAAACACCACATTCAGCAGTGTCTCGTTCACGGAGCTTTCTTGGCTGAACCTGCTGAACATTTATAGGATTTTGAACTTTAACTTCATCTTCCTGCAGAGCAAACAAATCTTCCTTTACACCAAAAGCAGTGATTCTATAAGTTGTAAGGGAATCCGGCATTGTAAAGGTAACTTTTGCCTGTCCATTTTCATCTGTAAAGATTACCGGTTCAAAAACTGCGGTCGGCCTAAAATCTTTTCGCTCATTGTCTTTTTCTTCATCCGAGGCGGCTTCTGCATCACCACCAGCAAGATTTTTTACACTGTAAGTTACTGGATCCATGAGTAAAGCACGTGAATCACCACCTTTTACACACAATGGATATTTATATGAATTATAGAAAAAGTCTATTGGATTAGAAACGTGATAATTAATCAAATCAAGAACGCCCCTATCTACAGCCATAACCGTAAGCTCTGCATTTGCCAAAGGTTTTCCACCTTTTCTTGCAGTAAGTGTGATAGTTGCTTCTTCTCCAGGACGATATGTTTTTTTACTGCTTTCAATATCTACAGAGAAGGCACGTACATAAGGATTTACGTTGATTGCCGTAACACCAAAATATCCTTTTGGCTTATCCAAATCAGTTTCGCCATATTGATAGTTTGGAGTTCCAACACGGTCAGAATAAGAAGAAACAGAAACATAAACCACAGGAACGTAATTTCCGGCAATAGGAACTTCAATTACGTTTGCTGGTTCATCAAAATGTCTAACTTCCTGAGTGAAAATACCTTCACGTTCAACAGTAATAAGATAATCACCCTTCTGAAGCGGACTTTGTAATAAAATCTGTGCCGTATCGCCAGGATTATAAAGATTCTGATTAGGTGTTAATGTTATTTCTTCTGAATCATCACTTCCGTACCAGCTCATTCCACTTCCTGTAACATAGAAACCGATGGAAGTGATTACAGGATTATTCTTGCTGTCCTTACCGGAGATTTGGAGGGTGTACCAGCCAGTGTTTTCAGGTGTAATTTCCAGACTTCCTGCACTATCAATTTTTACAGAACCAGATGATTCTTCAATTGTAGTTTTTTGATAACGCTGGTAAATGTTAGAATAAACGCTTTGCTCATGAACCATAGTCCATTCATCGCGACTTAAACTGTATGATAAATCAGATACTTTAGCGTCTATATCTTTTGTTTGAAGCAAATTGCCATAAATATCTGTAAGAATATAAGGGAAATTAAGTTTTTGTCCTTTTTTAGCAAATCCGCTGATATTTGAGGCGTTTTTAAGTCCAATATAATACAAAGCTGGATGAACAAAAACTGAAGCCGCAGTAGTTATCTGCTGATTTGAAACATCGGTAACGCTTGCTTCTACGCGGTATTGATAAGGTTTTCCGTCAGTAATCTTCTCGGAGTTACAGCCTAACTGAGCGGTTCCGCTTGTTGAAAGAACGCCTTGATCTTCGGAATAGTAAGTTCTTCCTGAATATTGATTATATGGGCCAAAGTTATAATCTTTGGTTTCTGGGGTATCAGGCTCAAAGCTTGTTCCCTGTTTAAACCAGGAAGCGGTGTAAGCAGCGCCGTTAAGACTTCCACCAGCTAAATATTCTGCACTTAATTCAGAACTGAGCTTGTCTCCACCATAATAAGTTATATCCGGTACTTTGATTCCTGCCTGGATTTTGAGACGTTCAAACTCGGCAATAGTTATATAATAACTACGAGGTTCAGCACCTACAGAATTATCCGTTCGGGTGTATTTTATTTCATAAGATCCCGGCTCCAAGTCATCAGGCAGTTTGATTGTTCCATAGAAACCACCACTTTCTGAAGTTTCTCCTAAGATTGGCTCCATGATATCTGGAGCATTCCAGGATGAACTCTTAAAGCTAATGGAATAAGTTCCTGTATGAGATTTTAAGGTTCCTAAAAGCTGATCTTTATCTATACCACGGAAAGTAACGGTTTCTCCAGGTTTGTAAAGTCCGCGGTCAACGAACATAAAAGTCTGCTGCTGTGGTTTACGAACTTTTGAACGGCTTCCGTTGTTTACGTTAAAGTTCCAGGTGCTGTGGGAGTCAGGAATAAAGGCTGCTCTATCATCACCATTGGTAACTTCTACAATTAAATAATCATTTGTATAATTAATTGAACAGGCATATTCGTAGCGGATTATCTGTTCTTCTGTATACTCTATTATACAGAGTCCATTTTCGTCGGTAGTTCCAGAAGCAAGAATATGACTAGAATCCAGACTGCGGTTTGAATATTCCTGTCCTAAGAGGATGTTTACCTTTGCATTTGCCACCGGCTTACCGCTAGAAAGGCTGCGGACTAACAAAACCGCTCGGTTGATTCCAAGACGGGCGGTAATTCCCAAATCTGTGACTTGAATAGTCATAGGATGATTGTCTGTATCATATTCCCATTGTTCGTCCCAATTGTCGTAATAGCGGCGTGTTGTAAAGGAATCAAACTTAACAAAACCATAACCGTTTTTAAGATAAGGATCAAAATCAATTTCCATAAACTGTCTTTTATTTTTGACATCTGTTGGAATTGTCTGATTTCCGTCTGGCAATGTTTCACTAAAGCGATTGTATTCAGTTTTCAAATCAAAAGGATTTTCTGTTCCCTGTATTTTGTAATAAGAATTGGCTTCCAGATTTTGATATTCAAAAACCATTTTATGAGGGAACTGGGCTTCGAGCATTTTTGAACCATAATCCAGGAATTTAACATAAGCCAGAGCATTTTTAACTGTGAAAGAATAGGTTTTTGTTTTTAATACGAGATTTTGTCCGTAAATATCTTTGATTTCGTTGTTGAAAGTGATTTTGTGCTTTTCATCAAAATCAATAGGGAGATTATAAATTATAAGATTTCTGTCTGAGATTTCAAAATTATCTTTTGTGAGTGTATAATCAAAATCAAAAGAGATATTGTCTACAATTGTAGACTCATCAGGCACCTGAGTAAATCTGATTGTAAGAGGATGGATTTTTTGACCATATGAATAATCTGTATATTCTTCAACTTCGCTAATTTCAAAAGCTTTTAGGGTTTCATAGGTTTCGGAGCTGTTTGAATATTTAATTGAAGCTGTAATTGAGGCTTGATGAGGAACTTTGTCTGTAACTGTGATTATAAAGGAGTTCGACTTTTTTTGAGCTTCATCGTATTTTATTGTGTTGCTGTTGAATCCCCATAAGTCTGATTCTGGAGCAAATAGAATCTTGGATGTATATTCAGCGTTTTTGGTTCCAATTTTTACGGTAAGTATTTCTTTGAGACGTTCTTCTGTGATTTTATAGTTTAAGACCAGGAAAAAGCGGTTTTCGTAAGGAGGAAGTGCACCTGTTGTCCAGGTATAAGCTGATTCTCCTTTTTCCATGTAACCGCCGTACATTCTTTTTATTTCAATTTTATCAGCAGTTGTACGGAATGTTGTTTGACCTTTTATTTCGGCACCTGAGATGGATTTTGTTTTTGGATTTACAATAATTCTGTATTCAATTGCAGGATCTGCCGGCTCAGATGCTTCAAAGGCAAGATGTTTTGTACCGTACCAGCGGAAAACTCCTTTAATTGCAGGTTCAATAGATAAAATATCAGATTTGTCTGTGGGCTCTTCAAGGGCTGCAAGAGCATGTACAGGTTTAGAGAAGATGACATAGAAAGAAGGATTTTCACTTTGAGACGGAACATGTCCTTGTGGACCCCAGTCTTCTATAAGAAAAACTTTATTGTCATCATCAGAATCTTCAATTTGTTCCTGATGATTAGTATTAAAGGTAATTTTACGTTCTGATTTATATTTTTGAAGATATTCACCAAGTTTCCTTAAACCAGGTATTACAGATTCACTTTTATTTCCACTTGAAGCAAGTCGTGATACAGAAGCTTTTTCTTCGGGACTTTCTTCGGCATATTCGGGAGTATAATCTGGTTTCATGAAGGTTTGGAGTGATTCAAAAGAAACATTATTGCCTTCATCAAGATTTAAAATCATGGGATTATGTTCTGGAATGACAGTTTGTTTCTTTTCATTTTTTTCGGATTTTTTTAGTTCGATTTTTGTATCAGAAGAAAAATGATCCGTGGGCTTGTCTGAGGAGTTTTCATTTTTATTACAGCTTGAAAAAAGCAGGGTAAAAATAAAACAAGTGATAAGTAATTTTTTTGAGTTCATAATTTTCTCCTTAAAATATTTTAAGTAGTTTTTGCTTTATTCTGGTAATATTTTGCGGCTGTCCATTTAAGAACTGCCAGTGCGTATTTCATTTGAGATTCGTGCATAAAAATAAAATATTTTCGGTCGCCTGAAATAAGTTGCATCACGGTGTCGGTAATTGATGTTGCAGCGGTCAAAACGTGGATTGGAAACTCGATATTTTGTTCTGGTGAAAGTATTACAACACGTTGATTTGTTATGATAAAATCGCCTTCATTGTCTTTTTGGGTTGTTTGCGTTGCAAAGTAGATTTGTTCATTTGGATTAATGCGCAGACGCAAAAAATGGACTAAAGGCATTTTACTGTCATTGTTTAGAGGGAGTTTATATTTTTCTGTATCGACATAAGGATTTTCATAGGCTTTCTTATCTTTTCGTCTGATATTTTGCCAGATTATCAAAAAGAGCATTAGCAGGAAAAATAAAATAGAAAGTAAAAGCCGGCTGTATCTTCCTTTTGGATTTTTTTGAAGGGTAGATGGGAGCTTTTCTTTTTCCTGAGAATCTTTTTTATTTTTACCTTTCTTTTTTGATTGTTCGTTTTGTTCTGGTGGGGGTTGGATTGTTTCTTTTCCGCTTGAAGTGATTTGCTCTTGGTTTTGCTGTTCTGTAGTAATAGGAAGCTCCAGGGCTGTATCCTTCTTTTTTCCGGGTTCAAAAAGCAGCATAAAAAGAATAAGCGCAATATAAAGTAGAGAAAGTGATGAGGTTAAAATGATTTTAAGCTTCTTTTTCCAGTCAGTATAAAACCACATTAAGGCAAGGCCGATTGGAATAAGAAGGACAGAAGCAATGCAAATTATTGTTAAAATCGAAAAAAGTTTTTTCTTTGAAATATTAGTTTTATTGTTCCCCATTTTCCCAATTAATTAATTTTCCCACATAAAACCTGCTTCTTATTATAAACCGAATGTTCATAAATTTGAAGTTCTGTATTGTATGTATATAGAAGATTTTCTTCTGTAAAGATATTTTCTACGGTGTCACAAATTAAAGGTTTCTGAGGTGGAAGAAATGCAATTTTATCTGCCATACGAGAGGCGAGATTTACGTCGTGTATAGAAATTAAGACAGCTATATCTTCTTCTTTTGCGATTTTTTTAAGGGATTCAAGAAGTTTTGGTTCGTAAATAAAATCTAAGCTGGAACTGGGTTCATCTAAAAGCAAAAATTTAGGAGTTTGGGCTAAGGCTCTTGCAATACGCACTTTCTGAAATTCTCCACCCGAAAGAGAATGGATATTTCGTTCAGCGTATTCGGTAAGATTCATTTTGTGTATTATTTTTTCGACAATTTCGTGGTCATTTTGGGAGTACCAGCCGTTTTTTGAGTAAGAATACCGTCCCTGTAAGATTAATTCTTTAACTGTAAAATCCCAGGTGGAATATTCATTTTGCTGCATCAAGGCAATATTTTGCGCAATCTGCTTTTGTGTAAAGTCAGAAAGTTTAGTATATCGTGAATTGTGCATGATAGAAGGTTCTTGTTCTACATCCGTTATTTTTAGATTTGAAATTGTATTACCAAGACCGGCAAGAATTGTCATCAATGTTGATTTTCCACTTCCGTTTGGACCGCAAAGACAGACAAACTCACCTTGTTCTATTTCAATGCTTACGTTATTGAGGATTTGTTTTGTTTGAGAACCTGTTTTATAATTTGCGCTTAAATTTTTACAAAAAAGTTTATCTTTCATAGTGTCTATTTTTTTAAACATAACGATAGGAAGAAGGGGACCCCCAAAATTGCAGTTATAATTCCAGCAGGTAATTCTGATGGCGCGATTACTACACGGGCTAATGTATCTGAAAGTAAAAGAAGAATTGCACCAAAAATCATACTGTAAGGAATTAAAACTTTACTTTTTGAACCAATTATTTTGCGGACAATATGAGGGGCAATCAATCCTACAAAACTGATTGTTCCTCCTGCAGAAACTGCTGCACTGACAGCAAGAGATCCACAAATTAATACCAAAATACGCAGTTTGTTTACTTCTACACCAAGAGATTGAGCTGTTTCTTCACCGCAAGTAAGTAAATCTAATGGACGAGAAATTATAAACATAATTAAAATAGAAAAAAATGAAGGAATTAAAATAAAAATAAGTTCTTTCCAGCCTCGCCCGTTGAAGCTTCCCAGAATCCAGGTATATACAGAATGTAACTCCTTGCTGCTGGATAAAAGTACAATAGAAGAAATTGATGAATATAAGGTTCCAAGGGCAGTTCCACATAAAAGCAGCATAACAGAAGATTTTTTTCCGGCACTTGAAAAGGCTAAGGCTGTTACTAAGGCACCGGCTCCAAGGGCTCCTAAAAAGGCGGCGAAATTAACTGGAGAAATAAGATTTAAAAATGAAATCTCAGAAAGATTTGCAGAAAAGATTTTTTGTAGGCCCAGCTGAAAACCTGTATACGTAATAAAAACATTTGCCAGAACTGCCCCCAAGGTTGCTCCAGAACTGATTCCCATGATTCCTGGCTCTGCAAGTGGATTTCTGAAAAATAGCTGAAAAACAGCCCCGCTGCCACCGAGTAAGATTCCTGTAAGCAGAACTAAAAGTGCTCGGGGGAGTCGTAAATCTAAAATAATTATTTTTGTAAAGGGATTTGAGGTAGTTGAAGCTGTTGATTGATTAAAAGTGTTAAAAAAATCAGACAGCCTGATTTTTTCTGCGCCAATCGTTATTGCAAGAAAAAAGGCAAAAATAAGAAGAATTATGGAAGTGATTTGAATTATAAAAACTCTCTTTTTCATTCCTTCTCTTATAGATTCAAATTGATTTATTGGTTTATATAATTATAAATTGTTTTTACAGATTCGCCTATTCTTGCACCTGGTCTGGTAATCAAATTATCATCAATAACGAAAATTTTTTTGTTTTTTACAGCAGGAAGATTTTCCCAGCCAATTCTTGTAGCAACAGAATCTACTGTTATACCTGCTGTTGCTGGAACAAAAATCACCTGTGGCTGGCGGAGGATTATTGTTTCTTCACTTACGATAGGATAAGGTGAATCAATATCATCAAAAATATTTTTTCCGCCTGCAATAGTAATTATGTCATTTATAAAAGATGATTTTCCTGCAGACATGTAAGGAGAGTTCCAAACTTCGTAGTATACAGAGATTTCGGAGTGTAAATTGTCAGTGGTAGTTATTGTGTCAGTTGTTGAGGTATTTACAGCGGCTACAACGGCAGATGCTTTTTGAGCCTTTTCTATGCAATCAGAGATAGTTTTATCAATTTGTGCAACTACTTGTCTGGCATTTTCTTCGTGACCTGTAATTTTTCCGATTTCAATAATTTCTTTTTTTACATCAGCCACAGAGTTTGCTGTTGAAAGATAATATTTTATACCATATTGATTTAATTGATCGATTAAGAAATTATGCATTCCATTAGTCATATAAACAAAATCAGGGTTGAAGGAAAGGATTTTTTCGATACTCAAGGTTTTTCCGTCAAAACCACCGACCACAGGTAATTTTGTTGCTTCAGGTGGATAATCAGTGAATTGAGAGACTGCCGCAATCTGAGACTCTGCGCCAACTGCAAAAAGGATTTCGGTGCTGGCAGGAGAGAGAGAAACGATTTTTTGCGGGATATCCGTTTGTGCATTCTGAGAAACATCTGTTTTTCTTGAGCAATCCATAAAAAGAACTGCTGCTAAAGATAACAGAGAAATTATCATAACGATGGTATTACATCGATTTAAAATTTGTGACCAGGTAGGTTTTTTGAAAAACATTTTTTTACCACTTTTTTTATATGATGCTTATTTTACTCCCCATTGAGCGTAATATTCATCAAGTTGTTTTTTTAACTCTTCCGTTATAACTTTTTTATCACCGTTTGTATAAAGAGCTTCCATAACTTCGTCCATTGTAACAATTGCGGTAGTTTTAAAGTTATATTTTTCGCTGATTACTTCCAGTGCAGATTTATTTGAATCAGGAGCACGTTCCATACGATTTAGGGAAACAATTTCGCCGACAATTTTAATTCCACCCTCAACGCTTTCCTGTGCCCGAATCTTAGGATAAACTTCTTCGATAGATTTACCCGAAGTTGTAACATCTTCTATAATAATAACCCGGTCACCATCTTTAATTTTGTAACCTAATATACTGCCTTTGTCTGCTCCGTGATCTTTTTCTTCCTTTCGGTCGCAGCAGTATTTTACTTCTTTTCCATATAATTCATAGTAGGCAATTGAAGTTGCAACTGCAAGAGGAATGCCTTTATAAGCTGGTCCAAAGAATACATCAAAATCATCACCAAAGGTATTGTGGATGGCCTGTGCATAAAACTTTCCAAGTCTGAAAAGCTGAGAGCCTGTGATATAGGCCCCTGCGTTCATAAAAAAAGGTGATTGGCGTCCGCTTTTGAGAGTGAACGAACCGAACTTCAAAACCTGGCATTCCAGCATAAAATCAATAAAATCTTTTTTGTATTGTTCCATGCTTTCTATTTTAATGAAAAATCTTAGTTAAAACAATCTAAACACATGTAATTATTTACGTCTTGCTTCTTCTTTTTGAATAGCCTGGAGATTTGCAAGTTCAATTTCGGAAAGCTCTTGAAAAATATTTCCATGGTTGGCCAGAATTATGTTTCGCATATATAGGAGCTGTTCATTTGTAAAAAAAATCAAATCTTTTTCTGTGAGAAGATTTTTTCCAAGTCTGTAATTCTGGCTGTCATAATCTCCGTAGGGGTTGAACAAAAAATATTCATCTGCAATTTCGAATCTGAAAAGATCAAAAAAATCAGGAGAAACATTTTTTCTTGTTATAGTGATTTTTTTACCATCGTTGGTAATTTGTGTATCTTTCCAGGAATCTGGGGTTTTCCATTTATCGGATTCAACAAAGAAAGTACGGTCACAAAGAATGACTGAAGTTGGGCTGATATTATTTGTAATTTCTATTGTCTGACTTCCTATTGGATTTTTCCAGGTTTGTCCTGTTCCGAAAAGGTATTCAACTCCTTTATAGAAACCAGCAACACCATATTCGCAATCATAATCTACGGATGTTTTTGTTATCGCTTTTGATGAAAAAGTAATATCGCGTACGAACCATAAATCCACAATATCAGCTTTATGCGCAGGAGTCTTTGTGCCATTGTCTTCGAGGATTTTATATTCAAGGCTTTTTCCGTTTAATGTAGTTTTAAAATTTTTAAGCTCGTTAGTTTTTGATGTACCGTAATGCCAATGAGGGAATCCAACTTTTATGCTTGTTGAATCTCCTTCATTGTAAAACTCAAAATCAACATGTACATGATAGAATCCTGGCTGCAGGTCAATTTTAATTATTTCGCTTTTCATTGAAATTGAAGGATGAGCACTGGACATAGGAGAATCTATTGGAATTACGCTTCCGCCGGCAGCTTCTATATAGGCATCATTTGCATTAAGGAAAAAACAAAAACAGATAGATAAGAGGACAATTAAAAATCTTTTTTTGTTTTTTCCTTAATGCAAATGATGCCTATATAGAAGCTGCCGGCGGAAGCGTAATTCCAATAGATTCTCCTATGTCCAGTGCTCATCCTTCAATTT
>JAILQA010000298.1 GCA_024699205.1 Treponema sp.
CAGCCAGATACTGTCTTGATAAAATGAATCAGGACTTATTTGATATCGAGCAACAAATTACAAGAAAAGAAATTACTGAAGAAGAAGCCAAAGTCTTAAGAAAAAAAGTTCGGAGCAAAGTTGATTATTACGGTTCAATGGAGGGGGCTGCAAACATTCTGTTAGAAATAATGGTTGCATTTACAGTATTGTATATTATTGATGTTGCTGGTGGCATTGCTGTCGGAATTCTAGGCAGAAATATGTATTGGAAAGATGCATTGTATCAATATATAATGCTTTCAAGCGGCTATCTGGTTCTGTTTGTAGTTCCGCTGTTTCTCACTTCTCTTGGATTTAAAACAACAAAAGATAAATAGTGACTTTCTGATATTTTGTCTTAATGCACAATTTCAGTTACTTAAACTGTATATACTTTAGATCTTAGGAGTATTACCCGGTGGAACCCTCTTTCAAGCAGATTTCTGATATTCATTTTTCTCTTCATTCTGTTATTACAAGGCAGTCAGAAGGTACTGATTTTGACTTGAAAAAACTGTTCTACAGATGGATTTCAGCCAGAAACAAAGATGAGGATTACCGCAATATCGACTGGCTTTGTTCCCCCATTTCTAAAACTGATTTGCCTGATGATATTCTATGGTCAGATATAATTGATTATGCCGAAGGTATTCCATGTAAAAAGAAATCTCTCAGTCAGACTGAAAATGATGAACGAAAAATCCTCCGTATGGATACGGCAGAACTTCTTTTTGAACGTTTTCTTCACGAAGGGCTTACTTCTGAACAGCGAGAATGGGTAGAACAAATCTGGAATCAAATATTTAATTCCTTTTCTCCTGTAAATTATGAGAATTTCGATTACACACTGGAAGGATTTTCAGGGAAATACGATGGCAAAAAATTCATCCTTCATGAACAGCAGAAGAAGGGATTTGCATTTCTTTGCAGCAAGGAGAACGGGCTTCTTGCTTATGATGTAGGAGTCGGAAAAACTGCAACAGGAATCGCAGCCGTTATATATCAGCTTCAACATCAGCAATGTACTCGACCTCTTATCATTGTTCCAAAAGCAGTCTATTTAAAATGGGTGCACGACATTCAGGAACTCTTCCCTGATGTCACATTAAACAAACTGGAAAATCTGAACAAAGTCATAATAGATAACCTCCGCATGAATTCTGTTTTTACAGAAGAAAACAATAGTTTGTTGCTTCCTGCTCATTCTGTTTCAATCTGTACTGCAGAGGCCATTGAAAAAATTTACTTTATGGAAAAAAGTAGACCTCTACTTGAAGTAAGCTTTGAACATATAATCTCAAAGAAAAAGCAGCAAGAATATTTTACTCCGTCGGACAATCTTACAAATGAGCAATATGTATTCTTTGAAGAACTGGGAATCGATTTATTGCTTGTGGATGAAGCACACCGATACAAAAACCTCATCAAAAAAGTCTCTGGTTCAAATTATTCAGAGTTTTCTCGGCTTGGTATTGGTGACCCATCCAGCCGTGCCATAAAAATGTTTGCAATTACAGAATACATTCATCGTCACAACAACGAGAAAAATGTATTTCTTCTATCAGCAACCCCCTTCACAAACTCTCCGATGGAAATCTACACAACTCTTCTTTTTACAGGTGGTAATGAAATCCGTTCTCTCGGGTACAATGACATTAATGACTTCCTCAATGAGTTTGCAGAAATTAAAATTGAATGGACTGTTAACAACAAAAACGAAGTAGTCCGCAAGACAGTAATGAAAAATTTCCGTTCTCTCGATGCCCTTCAGAAAATCATCCAGAACTACATAGACAAAGTTGATGCCGAAGACGCCCATATCAACAGACCGGAAAAGGAAACTCATGTCATTAAAATCGAAATGACAACGCTTCAAAAGAAAATCTATGATGCACAAATAAGGCGTCTTACCGATACTCCAGACTTGGAGACAATCTTTTCAGCTATGAATACCATGCGTATGTGCCTTATTTCTCCAACTCTCGTAAAAGATATAAAAATAAAAGTCCCGGACATTTCGCAGTTTGTAGAAGCTTCACCAAAAATGCTTTTTGTCTGTGATAGCGTTATCAGCATTTATAAAGAAAAGCCCGACTGCGGACAGATAATTTACCTACCCCGCGGAGTTAAAGAGTTCACAGCCGTAAAACAATATCTGATCAAAAATCATATACCGGAAGAAGCCATAGGTATGTTGAATTCTTCTACAACGGAATCTCGAAAAGGAAAAATCACAAAGTCATTTAATAATCTAGATGCCCTACTCAAAATCCTAATAGGTTCCGAAACAATCAGCGAAGGTGTAGATCTCAATGGCAATTCACTTGTTCTTTATAATTGTATGCTTGGTTGGAATCCTACAGAACCCGTACAGGTAGAAGGCCGTCTCTGGCGCCAGGGAAACCGGCAGAAGAAAGTACATATAGTCTATCCGCTTATGTACAACTCTCTCGATTCGCTGATTTATCAGAAACACGATGAAAAAGCCAGCCGCATAGATGCAATTTGGGAATATCGTGGTGATAAAATCAATGTTGAAGAAATTAACCCTGCAGAACTCATATTTGACCTTATCAAATATCCAAAAAAGAAAGCAGATATCGTGCTTCAACAAAAAGCAATGCCACAAAAACGGGAACTTAAAATAATTG
>JAILQA010000307.1 GCA_024699205.1 Treponema sp.
GAAAATGTCATGAAGTATCTGGAAAATCCGACAGAATTGTAGGATTAGGATGTTAAATCTTATGAAAAAAAGCATAAAAACATTTATTGGTTTAATCTGTTTGTTGGGAGCCGGGACTGCTCTATTATTTGCAGAGCCAAACCCTGTAGATCTTGTTTATACAAATCCTGGGGAAGATTGTGCGCACTCTGTAAGACTTTCCTGGCATACAACAGAAGAAAAATCCACAGTATATTATTCAAAAGCTTCAGATAGTGATTTTAAGCATGCAAAAAAGATTACAAGTACAGGCGTATATACTCCTGTTGAGTTTCATGATGGTGAACAGTATTACCGTCATGAAGCAGTTATCAAGGGCTTAAAAAGAGATACTTCATATCACTATAAAATTATTCTTGAATCTGGATATGAGTCAGGTGAGTATTCTTTTGCAACGGCTGATGATGACGGAGACTTTGGTTTCCTCTGGACTGGAGATGTTCATACTCATCCTGACATTGCGATTCGTCGGGAATTGTCAGAAAAACTGGCTGAAGTTGCAGAGAAAAATCTTAATAATGATATGGACCTTGTTATCTCTACTGGTGATGAAGTTTGTTACGGTGCTTATTATGATAACTGGCAGGAATGGCAGAATGGCTACATAAATCGCAAGGTTTGGGCTGGCATTCCGGGCAATCATACTTATTACGATGTTTTTCCTAAAAAAGGGCAGGATACAGTTGATAACCGCTGGTGGTGTGCAACTCAAAATCCGCCTGATAACGGACCTGAGGTAATGCGCAGTAATTTCTGGTTCAAATATGATTCAATTCTTTTTATTGGAATTGACAGTATTGATACCTCTTACTTAAATCAGCAGAAAGAATGGTTTGAGCAGGTGTTGAAAAAAAATGAAGGCACTTATCAGTATATTGTCGTTTACCAGCATTATCCTTATATCAGCGGATTTAATGGTGGCTTTGGCGGTACAAATGTTGCTTATTATCTCTGGATGAACTTATTTGATACCTATGGGGTAGATTTGGCACTTTCGGGAGATCATCATGTTTATCTGCAGTCAAATGCACTGGTAAATAAAAAAACGGCAAAAGACGGTGTCTCTGGAACAACTTATTTTGTCTGTCCACAAATTGGTGACCGAGCTCGTGAAATGCAGGGAACAATAGATCCAAGCATTATTAAGAGCCGAATTACAAGTTCAGATTTAGCTTACGAAAGTGGTTTGAGTTATTTTAAAGTAACAAAAGAAGGTCTTACTCACACGCTTCTGGACGGTAACGGTGATATTGTTGAATCTCACTTTATTCCGGCAAAACGTCCTTATGTAGAAGCAAAAAACACCTTAGCAGTTATTTTTCTGATTATTGCTGCAACTGTAATTTTGATTTCTGCAATTGTATCAATAATTATTGTATGCGCAAAAAAGAATAAATAAAAAAAAAAGATTGTCGGGCTTATTCCGACAATCTTTTGAAAAATCAAATCAGGTTGACTCTCTTCTTATAACCGTTGGTGAGTAGCATAACTGACTCGGATCCAGTTCTTCTTTATTCAAAAGCTTCAAGATAGATAGATAGGCATCTTTTCCTACTTGTGACAAAGGCTGTCTCACTGTACTTAAAGAAGGACTTGTGATTGCAGAAGAAATATAATCATCGTATCCGATAATAACTAAATCATCTGGAATCCGTTTATTGGATTTTTTTGCTTCAAGCATAATGCCTGTTGCAACAATATCGCCAGCTGCACAGAAGATTGCATTGATATCAGGAGCAATTCTTTCCATGCGCTTGAATATAATCTGACCTTCTTCAAAATAGTAATCGGAAATTGAAAAAATATGTGATTCGTCAAAGTGAATGTTGTGGTCTGCAAGGGCCTGGATAAATCCACGTTTTCGTTCATATTGGGAAAGGCCAAGCTCTTCATCATCACCGAGAACAAGTCCAAAATTATGTTTGCCGGAATTAATCAAAAGTTCAGTTGCTTTGTAGGCCCCTTCAAAATTGTTTAAACTCATAACAACTGCATCTGGTGCGCTTTCATCAATTACAATCAGCGGGATATCTGATGTTTTATAAAGTTCACAGATTTTTGGACTTGGACTAATACTTAAAAGAATGACAGCATCGGCGCGCTTCTCGTAAATAATATTTGAAAGAGTTTTGTCGTGCTGCTCAAGGGTAGAAAAAAGGTTGATGGAATAATTTGTTTTGCGACTTCTTAAGCCCTGCTCAATACCTTTAAGGATTTCCATTTCAAAGTAACTGGAAAAGAAGTTAGCTACTACTGCGATTGTTCCTGTTTTTCCGTTTACCAAACTTCGAGCACTGTAGTTAGGATGATAATTCAGCTCTTCAATTGCCTTATAAACTTTCTCTTTTGTAGCTGCCGAAATATTAGGGCTATCGTGGATTGCCCAAGAAACTGTAGTGTGTGATACTCCAGCCAGCCTGGCGACATCATGAATGGTAACGCTCATAGAAACTCCATTTAGTTATATAAAATCCATTTTATTATAGTTTTAGGATAAAATAAATAAGCCTTTTTGTCTATTTTCTCGTGAAAAAAAATCAAAAAATAAAGGAAATTTATATGTTTTTTCTTTCACGTGAAAGTTTTTTATTGACGATTCATATTTTCGATGATAAGATTTTTATAGTTTTAGAGTTTGTACAAAGCGTGAACAAAATACCAGTATGTTCTGCATTTAATCAGCAAATCAATAAGGATGGAAAAGAATATGACTCATATAAGGTTTAGAAGAAAGACAGAAGTTCATTTTAAGGATATAATCAAAAGTCTGATTACGGTACTGATATCAACTTTTTTGATTGTTGCATGTGCCGGTAATCCAGGGAATAATTCTCAACAAGGATCATTTGTGGATAATAAAGATTACGGCGATGCAAAAATTGTATGTGCAGCATATATTGCTCTTTGGGGTGTTTATGACCCCGTTACAAAAAGAAATCGTGACTGGATGGCAGAAGATATTGGTACTAACTTGCTGACTGATTTGATTTTATCTTTTGCAACCTTGAGTGATAAAGATCATGTCACTCTGGAATTGGATGAATATAATAATTACAAGGCAACAGTAGACAGACTTCATGCCCGAAATAAGGATTTAAGGATTTCGCTTGCTATTGGCGGTGCTTCAGAAGGTGTTGACGATTTTTCTGCAATGGCTGCAAGTTCAACTCTTCGAGGAAAGTTTGTCGCAAATGTAAAAGATTTCTTAAAGACAAATAAAGCTGTTAGTGGAATTGATATCGACTGGGAATATCCTGGAAGGTCAGGTAATTCATCACAAAAACAGAAAGATATCGATAATTATATTTTGCTTCTTAAAGAACTAAAGCAGATGATGAATGCTTTGGGCGCAGAAAATGGAATTAATTACAGGCTTACAACTGCGCTTCCTGCTGACAGAAGAAATCTGATTGAAAATATAGGCGAAATCCAAAAGTATCTGGATGGAATCAATCTGATGATGTATGACTATCACGGTTCCTGGAGCAATGAAACTGGTCATAATGCACCACTTGATGAAACCGAAGCTGCTTTGCAAAAATATCTGGCTGCCGGTGCTTCACCAGAAAAAATTGTTTTCGGAGTTCCTTTTTACGGACAGAGATGGAAAAATGTAAAGGCTGATTCCGATCATCCTGATGGGCTTGGCGTATCTGTTGAACCTAATTATAGTGGTGATTATGGTATTGCATATCCTGAAGTCCTTGAGCTTTTGGAGAATAAAAATTACAAACAATATTGGGATGACGATGCAAAAGCTCCGTATCTGTATAGCTCCAGAGATAAGGTTTTTGTTTCTTATAATGATGAAAGGTCTATAGAGCATATTATCAAGGTTGTACAGGATAATCATCTTGGTGGAATGATGACCTGGGAGTATGGTCAGGATATGACACTTACTTTACTTAAAGTGATGTACAAAGGCTGCACCGAGTAATGCGGAGAGAAGAAAGGAAAATCGCCATGATTAAGGAAAACCCCCGATTTTTCTGTGAAACCTCCCGGTGTAGAATTAAGTATAAATAAAAAAGTTATGTG
>JAILQA010000313.1 GCA_024699205.1 Treponema sp.
CCTGATCTTCATTTGCAATTTCATTTACCAAATCTGTATAGAAAGGCTTTTTACCAAAGGCCTTAGGGAAAACACGCTTAATTTCTGCAACTGCAATAAATGATGCAAAACTAAATGCTCCGAATCTGACTATAAGTATGTTTAATGACAGTATGGAAAAATGCTCCAAGTCATTAAAAACAATTCAGAAAAATCTTTCTATGCTTGCAGTCTTTCAGCGTGAAAATTACAAAGGGGCAATCAGACGGGAAGTAATGAATCACCCTGATTTTAAGCGGGAAAATATTTATTCTTCCATTGAAAACGAAGTTGCAGAAATTAAGCGTGTTTTCCCTAAGGCCTTTGGTAAAAAGCCTTTCTATACAGATTTGGTAAATGAAATTGCAAATGAAGATCAGGCTGCGGATAAAGAAACTCTGAGGGAAAAGGTGCTTGCATCTCTTGAAATAAAAGATTCAAAACCAAAGGCACCTGTCAGAACAATCAATTCTAAAGATTTGCTTATGAATACAGTTGTAACCCTTGGACCTATTTCACCAATTCTTGCTCAGATGTATGTAAAGCTTGAAGAAAATTTCGATTTACTTTTTTATGTAAAGAAAACTTTCTTTAGAAAACTGGCAGCTGCTTTAAAAAAGGCTTTGAATATTCCTGAAAAAGAGCGGATTTGTACAATCCCGGTTACAGATCAGAAAACCGGCAACAAATCCATGCAGAAAATAAAAGTAAATGAACTGATGGACGAAGTAGACAATAAAAAACGTATTTATGCGGGAATTGCAGTTAAAGGTCCTGAATATGAAAAAATTGCTTCTGCCTCTGAAAGTGCAATTGTAAATTTTATAAACAAGCAGATTACCGAAAATCAGACTTTATTTACAAATATAAATGCTCTGGATGATTATTTCACAGCTAATGTAGAAATTCTTTTGCGTCCTAAAGTAAAAGGATTGAAAATTGATTTGTCTTCCTATAGAAATGCAATTATAAATGTAAACAAAAAACGCGGAGAATATGTTTCTTTGCGGGAAGAATCGGAACAGATGCGAAAATTAGGAATTTCAAGTAATGTTAAACAAATATAAGGTATCAGTTGTATTTCTTCTGATTTTTATTCTTTGTACCGGGAAGTTTTTTGCCCAGGAGAAGCAGGAAAATATAGACAGCTCTCTTCAGGGCAATTTTGTAATTATGGAGCCTGTTCGTGAACATGAACTGAATCCACAAATTACAACCTATGCCGGTGATTCTCAGTTATTATGCGGCCTTTTTGAAGGTCTATTTACTTATAATCCAAGAACTCTTGAACCTCAGTATGCTATAGCCGTTGATTATAAGATTTCCCGCGATAAAAAACGCTGGACCTTTATAATTAATGAAAAAGCCTGCTTTAGTAATGGAGAAAAAATTACAGCAGATTCTGTTCGTGATTCCTGGCTGCAGTTGCTTTCAACACCGCAGGCACCTTATGCTTCTCTTTTAGATGTAATTAAAAATGCAGAAAAATTCAGAAATGGAGACTGCGAAGAAGAAGAGGTTGGAATTTATGCACTTTCCGAAGATAAACTTTCCATTGCACTTGAAAAACCGGCAAATTATCTTCCTAAGGTTTTATGCCACACGGCTTTTTCTGTAATTCATAGAAATCCTACTGTTTATAGCGGAGCTTTTTATTTATATGATTATTCTGAAGGTACTTATGTGCTCAAGAAAAATCCTTATTACTGGGATGCGCAGAATACAAATCTTGATACAATCACAATTGTCCAGAGTGACGATGATGATGAAAATGCCTTCTGCTACAATACCGGCCTTGTAGATTGGGTTACAGCAAATGTAAGTACAGATAAGGTTCTTAATAAAGAAAGCGTTCAGTTTAGTGCAGAGTTTGCCACAAGTTACTTGTTTTTTAAACACTCATCCAGAAAACCTTCTTACGTAAAAGCAGATATAGTTTCTGTCTGGGATTATGTTGAATTCAGAAATGCTTTATTTGAGGCTATGCCTTGGGATTCTTTGAGGGCAAACTGTTATGTTCCTGCTACAACCTTTGTTTATCCTTTGCAGGGTTATCCTGAAATTGAAGGTTATTCTTACACAGACCTTAATGAAGCAAAAATCCTTATGAAGGCTGCCCGTGAAAAATACAATGTGCCTGAGGATAAAATTATTCCTCTTGTAATGGATCTTTCAGAAAACAGTTTTACAGCAGATAAGCTTGAAGCTTTGAAAGAAGCTTTTGCTGAGCTTGGAGTAGCTTTACAGGTTAGAACTTTCCCTGCCTATTATTATTTAAGTACGGTTGCTTCTTCGGATGCAGATTTGTTCTGTTATGTATGGATTGGCGATTTTGCGGACCCGCTTGCTTTTCTTGAACTTTTCAGAAGCAGTTCTTCGCTGAATGATTCGGGTTGGCAGAATTCTGAATTTGACTTTTTACTGGATAAGGCTTCTGTAGTAACTAATGAGGAAAGAATAAAACTGCTTGCAAGGGCAGAGGAAATTCTTTTGGATTCTTATGAAGTGATTCCAGTTCAGCACCCGGTTTCTTTTAATGTAATAAATTTGAATGAAGTTGGCGGCTGGTATTCAAATGCATTTGATGTTCATCCTTTGAAATATCTGTATAAAAAAAGTGTAAAATCGGATTTGCCGAACATAGTGATAGGTGTGCCTAAAAAAGAATAAAAGCTTAATTGAAACGTGTGCGAGAAATGATTATAATTGACAGATAATTTTTTATAATATAGAGGAAAATATATGGTTATTTTGACATTGAACTGCGGTTCATCTTCAGCAAAGTATCAGGTTTACGATTGGGATAACAAACTTGTTATGGCTAACGGTGTTGTAGAAAGAATTGGAAATGAAGGTTCTGGCATCACACATAAAGCAAAGGGACAGAAGGTTGAGATTATAAGCCCATGTCCAACTCATAAAGAAGCAATTGAATTGATTATAAAAGAAATTACAGATCCTGAAGTTGGTGTTATTAAGAGCATGGACGAAATTGGAGCTGTTGGACACCGAGTTTTACATGGTGGAGAAAAGTTTACAAAATCAGTTTTGATTACTCCAGAAGTTTTGGAAGGTTTCCGCGAGGTTGTAGATTTGGGACCTCTTCACATGCCTGCAAATATTATGGGTATTGAGGCTGCTCAGAAGGTTATGCCTAATATTCCTCACGCTGCAATTATGGATACTGCCTGGCACCAGACTATGCCGGAAGAAACATTTATGTATGCTATTCCTCGTGAATGGTACGAAAAATATGCAGCCCGCCGCTATGGTTTCCACGGAACTTCTTTCCTTTATACTGCAAAACGTGCAGCTGTTCTTCTTGGAAAAGATCCAAAAGATACAAACATCATTATCTGCCACATTGGAAACGGTTCTTCTATGTGTGCTGTAAAAAATGGTGTTTGCTATGATACAACAATGGGTATTACTCCGCTTGAAGGTCTTGTAATGGGTACTCGTTCTGGAGATTTGGATCCTGCTCTTCCTTTTTACATTATGCGAAAAACAGGTATGACAGCTGATGAAATGGATACTGCTTTAAACAAGAAATCTGGTTGTCTTGGTATTACAACAAAATACACAGACCGCCGCGATATTGAAATTGCCGCTGCTGAAGGCGACAAACTCAGTCAGCTTTGTATCGAAATGGAAGCTCTTCGTATTAAAAAATATATTGGTGCTTTTGCTGCTGAACTTGGTCGAGTAGATGCTATTGTTTGGACAGCAGGTGTAGGTGAACGCGGTCCAATTACTCGTTTTAAGGCTTGTTCTGGTCTTGAAAACTACGGAATTAAGATTGACGCTCAGAAAAATGACTGGTCATTCACTGGAAATGCAGAAACCTGTATTTCAGCTGATGATTCTGCTACAAAGATTTTTGTAATTCCTACTGATGAAGAGCTTGTTATGACAGAAGATGCCTATGCTTTGATGAAAGGTACTTACGATATTCATACAAACTTTACATACAGCTTCCAGAGTCCTGATTATGTAAACAAGGCTCGCGAAGAGGGCTTGAAGGGTGATCTTGTAAAACGCCCTAACATTGCAAAGGTTATTGCACGTCCGCCAAAAAAATAATTGAACGATAAACGGATATGAAAAGATTAGGTATTGTTTTTTTTGTATTTTTTGCAGTTTTATTCTCGACAGTTTCGCAGGCAAAGAGTTCTGAGGTAGTAGCTTCGGCTGTAAATGCCCAGTACGAAACTA
>JAILQA010000343.1 GCA_024699205.1 Treponema sp.
CCTAACTTTTTATGTCGCGCTTTAACTGGAATTGAACGGTTTGCATTTGAAACCTGCAGAAGGCTTGATTTACTGCTTACTGAAAAAGATGATATTCGCATCGTAATTCCATCAAATGCAAAAACCGTACCGGAATATAAAAATATAAAAATTATCCGAACAAATAAGCCACTAAAAAGTTTTCCAAAATGGGATTTATTTGAATTTGCTTCTTGGTGCCGGAAATTGAATGCAACCGGAATAAATTTTTCTAACACCGCCCCACTGGGGAAAAACTGCGGAATCTCTTTTATCCACGATATCTATGCAAAACAATATCCAAAAGATTTCTGCTCGAAAAAAGAGAAACTTGTACGACTCTACAGCTGTTTTAATTATATGAATATTGCTCACAATGCAAAAAAAGTTCTTACTGTTTCAGAATTTTCAAAACAACAGATTCAAGAAGTATACGGTGTAAAGAATAACAGAATAGATGTTATTCCAAACGGTTGGGAACATTTTAAAGATGTTTCCTGCGAACCGCTAACAGATTCTGACGGCTTTTTAACACCAGAGACTTTTTATTTTACACTCGGCTCACTCCAAAAACGCAAAAATCTTGGCTGGCTTGCCCGTTACGCCGCAAAACATCCGGATGAAAAATTTGCTATAAGCGGTAAGGTTGTTTCTGGCTTTGTTTCAGGTGATATTGTAGAATTACAGAATCTTCCTAACGTAAAACTTTTAGGATATGTAACGGATGAGCAGGTAAAATGGCTTATGAAAAACTGCAAAGCTTTTATTTTCCCTAGTTATTACGAAGGATTCGGCATTCCCCCTCTTGAAGCACTAAGCGTTGGAGCAAAAATCATAATCGGCAAAGCTGCAAGCCTTCCTGAAATTTACAAAGACAGTGCAGCTTATATTGATCCGTATGATACAAACTGCAATCTGGAAAAACTTCTTTCAAACCTTGAAAAAAACACAGGCCACAAAGAAGCAGTAGAAAAGGTTCTTTCTGAATATTCATATGACAAAGCAGCAGAAAAGCTGTATAATGTGCTGAAAGGTTAAAAAGGAGATTACTTGCAATGTCTTTTGCAATTTTTTTATACACAATTATACTGTATCCGCTTGTACAGTTAATCGAAATTTCATTTAAAATATTCGATAAACTATTTGACAACACAGGAATAGCAATTTTAGGTGTAAGCTTCACTGTAACAATGCTATGTCTGCCACTTTATATAGTGGCAGAAAAATGGCAGCAGATTGAGCGCGATACACAGACAAAGCTAAAACCAGGAATTGACCGAATCAAACAAACCTTTAAAGGCGATGAACAGTACATGATTTTGTCTACATTTTATAAACAGAATCATTATCATCCCATGATGGCATTGCGCTCAAGTTTTGGTCTTTTAATCCAGATTCCTTTTTTTATGGCCGCATATTCCTGTCTTTCAAAAATGAGCGCATTACAAGGTAATTCTTTTTTATTCATACGCAACATGGGGCAGCAGGATGCTTTATTCCATATCGGAAATTTTCCTGTAAATATACTTCCAATTGCAATGACCATTATTAACATCATTGCCGGAGCTATCTATACAAAAGGGTTTGCTGTCAAGGACAAAATCCAGATTTATGGAATGGCCTTGATTTTTCTTGTGTTGCTTTACTCGAGTCCTGCAGGGTTGGTTCTTTACTGGACAATGAACAACATTTTCAGTCTGATAAAAAATATTTTCTATAAATTTAAAAATCCCGCAAAAATATTATATATATGTGCAGTTATCTGCTGTATTTTAGGTACAATTTTTATACTTTTTATTTATAGAACCAAAACCGCAAACAAACTTATTGCTTTGTTCTTCTTTGCTATTATTTTTGCAATTCCATTGTATGTAAAGTTTTTTTCAACTATTTTGGATACAAAACTAAAAAACTTTGTTCAAAGTAAAAAAACAAGAAGCATGATTTTCATTTTCTCATGTCTACTTCTGCTTGTTTTAACTTCAATTTCAATTCCTGCATCACTGATAGGCTCTTCCCCTGTTGAATTCTGCGGAATTGGCTCAAATACAACTCCTTATTTTATTTTTAAAACAATATTTGCACAGAGTTTTGGAATCTTTATTTTCTGGGCTTTTTGTATTTACTTTCTATTTGGAAAACGCATTCAGACTCTTATGGCATTATTTATGGCTTTTATAGCTCTATCTGCTGTTGCAAATGTTTTCATATTCCAAGGAAAATACGGCGATATCTCTCAAACATTAACTTTCCTGAACGTAACGGATTTTTACACATTTGGCGTAAAATCTATTATTAATCTGTTGTTTACACTAGCTTTATTTATATGCCTTTGTTTTTTTGCCCCAAAGAAAGAAGGAAAACCATTGATTTTTATCATAAATCTGCTTTCTTTGGCCCTGGCTGTAACAACCATCCCAAACTTTTTATATATCAATAAGGAAATAGCAAACTACAAATCCAATTTTAAAAATGAAAGTGTTTCTGAAATTTCACCAATCTTCAATTTGTCTAAAAATAAGCCAAATGTAATTCTTTTATTTCTAGATAGAGCACAAGCTCAGTTTATTCCGGAAATGTTAAAGGAAGATGAAAGTTTCAACAAAAGTTTTTCTGGATTTGTAAATTATCCACAAGTTCTTTCATACAATGGACATACAATCATGGGTGCTCCAGGAATGTTCGGTGGTTATGAATATATTCCTTCTGAAATGAATAAACGGGATTCTGTTCCTCTTGTAGAAAAAAACAATGAAGCTCTTTTACTTTTATCCCGTATTTTTAACGAACAGCTTGGCTATTCTTCGGTCATTACAGATCCTTCATGGGCAAATTATAATACTTTTATAGACACTTCAATCGTAAAAGATTTTCCTGCAATAAAAGCGTATAAAACCGAAGGGCTGTACAATGATTTGTGGTACAAAAAACACCCTGAATCTGATTTTGCAGAAAATGCTGAAAAAATTATCAGAAGAAATATTTTATATTTTGCAATTTTCCGAGAAATTCCAATCTGCATGAGAGAATTCATTCATTACCATGGAACATACTGGTCTTCTGACGAAAACTTAAACGGTTTTTCAACTTTAATCAGCAGTTACGCACCTCTAACATTCTTACCTGAGCTTACAAATATTTCAGAAACAGAAAATGGAACTTTTTCAAGTATTACAAATGAACTGACACATACCAGTTTTTATCTGCAAGCACCGGATTTTATCTGGCAGCGGGGG
>JAILQA010000352.1 GCA_024699205.1 Treponema sp.
AGGAATTCAGGCGGGCAAGAGGAATCTATCTTACCAATGTTGTCTTCAATAATGCGGCAGAAACCATGTGGAGTTGTTCAGATATATCTCTTAAGGATGTAAAAATCAAGGCCGGCGATTATTTTGCCATGAATTCAAGCAATTTTTATGCTGAAAACCTTGATTTGAATGGAAATTATTTTTTAGACGGCGGAAAAAACATCGAAATCCACAATTCAAAGCTAATTTCAAAGGATGCCTTCTGGAATTGCGAAAATGTAACGGTTTACGATTCCTATATAAACGGTGAATATCTGGGCTGGAATTCAAAAAATCTTAAATTTGTTAATTGTACAATCGAAAGCAACCAGGGTTTGTGTTATATAGATGGATTAACATTATTAAATTGTACACTAAATAATACAGATTTGGCCTTTGAATATGTTTCTAATATAAATGCTGAAATAAAAAACAAAATAATCAGCATAAAAAACCCATTTTCTGGTATAATAAAGGCAGAGGAAATTGGAACATTGATTATGAATCCAAAAAGAGTTGATGTTTCAAAAACGGAAATTATCTGTGACAAAATCGGGGAAAAATATATAGAAGATCCAAATCCAAATGAAAGAATATATTAATAAGCGTAGCAGGGGATTATTGAACTTTTGCTACGTTGCTTTAAGGAGCAGGAAATGAATGAATCAGAAAATTTAACTACCAGTGTTGCTGAAGCCGCTTCAAATGCAGGTGCTTCCTTTGTTGAAAAAACTTCTTCCTTTATAGCCTGGCTAAAAAGCTTTGTTACCTGGGAAAATATTTTTAAGTTAATCGGAATCATCTTAATTGTTTTTGTATTCTGGATTATCTACCGGCTGATTTTGCGGGCTATTAAAAAAGTGCCGGCAAAAAAACTATCAGCCCAGAAATCTGATATTATACGGCGTTTTGTTAAATATGCCTTTTATGTGCTTGTCGTAATGTTTATTTTAAGCTGCTTTGGAATTAAACTCAGCGCAATCTGGGGTGCTGCAGGAATTGCCGGAGTTGCAATTGGTTTTGCTGCCCAAACTTCCGTAAGTAACTTAATCAGCGGACTTTTTGTAATTACAGAGGGTTCAATTAAAATAGGCGATATGATTATTGTAAACGGAATTACGGGCGTTGTTGATTCCATCAATCTGATTTCGGTTCATGTTCATACCTTAGACAACGAAATGGTCCGTATTCCAAACTCTACAATTATAAATACAGATTTAATCAACAGGTCTTATCATTCAAAGCGAAGACTTACCTTAAAAACTTCTATCAGTTACAAAAATGATATGACCAAAGCTCTTGAAGCATTAAAAAAAGCCCCTGATTTATGTCCAACTGTCTTAAAAGACCCAGCTCCAGCAGTTTGGTTCGATGGTTTTGGTGCCAGTGGAATAGATATGACGGTTGCAGCCTGGTTTAAGTCAGAAGATTTCTTGCAGACAAAAAACGATTTGTACATTGCAATCAAAAAAGTATTCGATGAAGCTGGAATTGAAATACCGTATAATCAGCTGGATGTAAAGATTAAGGGAGAAAACGAATAAAAAACGAGTAGGAAAAATGGAAACAATAAAAGATTTAGGAACTTATACTTTTGCAGGACTTCTTGATAACTCTGTCCGAAAGTTTGGGGGGCGGCCGGCTCTAACTTTAATAGGAAAAACTCCTTATACTTATGCACAAATTGGTGAAAAAAGTGAAGCTATAGCAAAAATGCTGGCTGCACTTGGATTAAAAAGGGGTAGTAAGGTTGCAATTTATGGAACAGGACGCCCGGAATGGGGTATTGCCTATTTTGGAATTGTAAATTATGGAATGATAGCTGTTCCTTTACTGCCTGATTTTTCAAGTGAAGAGGTGAGTTCTGTTTTTGAACATTGCGGTGTAGATGCCGTTTTTGTAGAAACTAAACTTTACAACAAAATTGAAAATCTGGGTGACAAATTACCGCCGATAGTAATTAAGCTGGAAGATTATTCCATCATAAAAGATACGAATACCCCAGATAACTGTCTAAAAAATATTACAAGTTATGAAGGCAATTCTCCAATTGAGAAGGTTTACGAAGAAGAGAACCTCGCTTCAATAATTTATACTTCAGGAACCACAGGCCGTTCAAAAGGGGTAGAACTTACCCACAAAAACCTTGTCTGGACTTGTATACAGTGCCAGAACACTCATCGTGTTCACAAACTAGACAGGACTCTTTCTTTTTTGCCGCTTTCACATGTTTATGAGTTTACAATCAGTTTTTCAATGCAATTATTGAACGGAGCCTGCGTTTATTACCTTGGAAAACCGCCTACGGTAAGCGCCTTGATGCCTGCATTCAAAATTGTAAAGCCTACAGTCGTACTTTCTGTTCCGCTTGTAATGGAAAAAATCTACAAAAATAAGGTTTTGCCGACTTTTGAAAAGAACGGACTTACAAAGTTCTTGTATAAGGTTCCTGCTACAAGAAAACTTGTTTTTAAAATCGCAGGAAAAACACTTAAAAAGACTTTTGGCGGACATTTGATTTTCTTTGGTATCGGCGGCGCCATGATTAACCCTGAAGTTGAGCGTTTTATGAAAATTGCCAGATTTCCATATGCTATCGGCTATGGACTTACAGAAACATCACCTTTGCTGGCTTCCAGCGGACCAAAAATCACTGTTCCTGGCACAATTGGCCTTGTAATGCCTGGCGTAGATTTAAAAATCAACAATTCGGATCCAAAAACTGGAATAGGTGAAATCGTTGTAAAAGGCGAGAATGTAATGCGTGGCTATCATAAAGATCCGGAACTTACAGCCTCTGTATTTACCACTTCCGAAGATTCAGCAGGTCCAGGTTATTTTAAAACTGGTGATTTAGGTCTTTTTGAAACTCATCACAGAAAACCTTATTTACGCTTAAAAGGGCGCAATAAAAATATGATTCTTGGAGCAAACGGAGAAAATATTTATCCAGAAGATATTGAGTTTGTTCTTAATCAGCATCCCCTTATAACAGAATCTTTAGTTGTTGAGGATGATGAAGGTTTGGTTGCTCTGGTTCAGCTTGATGAAGATAAACTTGAAAACGAAGCAGAAAAACGCATTAAAAAATCTTTTCCAGCTGCTGTATTGGATGCTGTAGCTTATGAAAAAGAAGCTCTTATAAGTGAGATTCAGTTTTATGTAAACAAACGCGTAAATAAAAGTTCAAAAATTGGTAAAGTTAAAACTGTAATCCAGTTTGAAAAAACTGCAACTCAGAAAATCAAACGATATCTTTATGATTTACGGACTAAAAAAGGCGAAAAAAACAAATAACGCCGTACTTTCTATAATGTACGTTCTGTCTACCTTTATATTCCTATTTAAATTACTTGTAAAATTTAATAGAATATAAAGTATACAAACAGATTTTATACATAGAATTGTTAGGGAGGCTCCAAGATGATTACGATTTTACCTCAGACAGATAAAGAACCTTTAAATACAATCGGATATTGTGCAGGCGTATGCTGGAATAGTCCTGTAGATGATAAAGAAAAAAACATTAAACGCGCTAAATCCTGTATTTTGAGCGGTCACACAAGAACAGCAGAATATCCTGAAGTTTATTGCATTGTCGAAGGTTATTCTGCCCGTTGTATTCGGGAATTGTATACTCATATCATCGGAACTACCCGTCTTCAAAGTTCTACCCGTTATGTAGATGCAAAAAATATGGATGTTGAGCAGGATTTTTATTATCCTTTTGCGTCAAATCCCGAGGCATCAGAAGTTTACAAAGAAGGGCTTACAAATATCATGCAAACTTATGAAAAACTGGAAGAATTAGGTTATCCAAAAGAAGATGCAGCCAATATTCTTCCACTTGGAATGAATACAAAAATTGTCTGGAAAATCAATCTTCGTGCCCTCATGCATTTTATGAACATGAGACTTTGTTCCCGTGCTTACAAGGAAATCCGCCAGCTTTCAAATGAATTAAAGGCAGAATTACGAAAGCTTTCTACCGAATGGGAATGGATTTGCGACAATCTTCTTGTGCCAAAATGTGAAGCAATGGGCTATTGTGATGAAGCAAAATCCTGCGGACGAAAAATTACAAAAGAAGAGATGTTAAAAGCCGTAGAAGAATGGAAAAAGAATCACAAGGATTCATAATAAGCGGCTTATGACCATTTTGACCTAAAACATTTCTTTAAATCGAGCCATTGCTTCTTCAAGTGTTTTCCTCGAGCAGGCAAGATTAATCCTTACAAAGTTTTCTCCGCTTTTCCCGTATTCTGCTCCACCGTTTATAAAAAGTCCTGTTTTTCTCCGTAATTCTTCGGCAAAAGCATCACCATTTTGGAAAACTTTCACCCACAAAAGATAAGTCGCCCTTCCCTTTACAACTTTTACCTTATTACCAGGGATTTCCGCAAGAACTTTTTCAGCATATTTTCTGTTTTCAAAAAGATAATCATTTAATTGATTAAGCCATTCTTCACCTTGGCCAAAAGCAGCAATCGTTGCATCAACCGCAAAGGCATTCGGTTCAGCAATTTCATCGGTATTCAAAGCTCGCCAGACTTTATGTCGCAAGTAAGGATTCGGAACTACTACCGCTGCAGAATTAATTCCGGCAATATTAAAACATTTTGTTGGTGCGATGCAGCTTACACTTATCTGCGCACAAGTTTCAGAAACGCTTGCAAAGGGCGTATAGTTAAAACCAGGTTCTGTTATATCACAATGAATTTCATCACTAATAACAGAAACTCCATATTTTTTGCACAAGTCCCCTATCCTCGCAAGTTCTTCCTTTTTCCAAATATTTCCCGTCGGATTCTGTGGATTGCACAAAATCATCAAGGAAACCTGCGGATCAGATAAATCTCTTTCAAGTCTGTCAAAATTGATTTTATAATTCTCTCCATCAAAATCAAGCGGACTTTCAAGAACAAAGCGGCCGTTATTTAAGATTGAATTAAAGAAAATATTGTAGCAAGGCGTTTGAATCAGAACTTTTTCTGCCGGTGTGGTAAGTTTGCGTACAAGGCTCGAAATTGCCGGTACAACTCCAGTGCAAAAAATTAAAGAATCCCTGTCTATCGTAAAATTATGACGTTTTTTCCACCAGGAAACGTAACTATTAGCCCATTCTGAAGGAATAATTGAATAGCCGAAAACTCCATGCTCTACCCTCTTTTTAAGTGCTTCTTTTATGCAGGGAGCCGTTTCAAAATCCATATCGGCGACCCAGAGAGGCAGTTCACCAGCTTTGATATCCCACTTTAATGAACCCGTATTTTTTCGGTCAATTATTCTATCAAAATCAAACTTCATAAATTATTAATATTAAATGCAATAGTCAAAACCGTTAAATTCGCGGTTCTTTTCTACAAGCTTGCTCAAACT
>JAILQA010000370.1 GCA_024699205.1 Treponema sp.
GGTTACGAAACAGATTTGGGGCAGGGGGGAGTAAATGTATCTGGCGGTCAAAAACAGAGGCTCTGTATTGCCCGAGCACTTCTAAAAAATCCAAAAATCCTAATTCTGGATGATTCAACATCTGCAGTAGATACAGCTACAGAATCAAGAATCCGAACTTCTCTTAAGCAACTGGCTCCCGAAACAACAAAAATCATTATTGCCCAGCGCATTTCCTCAGTAAAGGAAGCAGATGTAATTTTTGTTCTTGATGAAGGAACTTTGAGTGGCTTTGGAACTCACGAAGAGTTACTTGAAAGCAATGAAATCTATCGTGAAGTTTACGAAAGTCAGCAGCAGGGAACTGGAGATGCCGATTTGGAGTCTGATGAAGGAGGTAATGAATAATGCCACCACGATCTAAAGGATTTGCTAAACCTAAAAATGCTAAAAAAACAATTTCAAGACTCATTTCTTATATGGGAAAGTTTAAAGCTCTTTGGATTTTAGTCTTGCTTTGTGTTCTAATAAGTTCTGGAGCTGGTGTTATTGGAAGTTATTTGATTAAGCCGGCATTAAATAAATATATAATTCCTTTTATTGGACAAACAAGTCATGATTTTACTGGCTTTGCACATTTGCTGTTTGGAGTTATGGGAATGTTCTTAGTTGGTGTTATTGCCTCCTGGTGTAATCAGCGTTTGATGATGTATATTTCAACACATCTTCTATATAACGTTCGCTGTGATTTGTTTAATAAGCTCGAAAAACTTCCAATCCGTTTTTATGATGCCCATACTCATGGTGAATTGATGTCTCGTTTTACTAATGATACCGACACTCTCCGCGAAATGATGAGTCAGACAATTCCACAGATGTTTTCTTCTATAATTACTGTTGTTGCCATTTTTGTAATGATGCTCATCATGAGTCCAATGCTTACCCTGGTTCTTATTGTGATTATGATTGGAGTTTTTCAGATTGTAAAAATCATCGGAAAAAAATCTGCAAATGCTTTCCGTCAGAATCAAAAAAGTATTGGTGAACTGAATGGATTTATTGAAGAAATGATTGAAGGTCAGAAAGTAATTAAGGTTTTTAATCATGAGCCGATTGCAAAGGCAGATTTTGCTGTATTAAATGAAAATCTCCGTAAAGCTGGTACTGCTGCTATGACTTATGGCGGTGTTATGGGACCGGTTGCGAATAATCTTAGTCATGCCCAGTATGCAATAATTGCTATTATTGGTTCAATTTTTATGATTATTGGTCAGTCTAAAGCAGGATTTTTAAACTGGTTTACAGGAATGCTCGATTTAGGAACTTTAGCGGCTTTTCTTCAGTATACGCGAAGTTTTTCTCAGCCAATCGGAATGATGAGTCAGCAGGCAAACAGTATTTTAAACGCTCTTGCGGGGGCAGAACGCATTTTTGCCATCATTGACGAAGAGGAAGAAGTCAACGAAGGCAAATACACACTTGTAAATGCTTACGAAGCTACAGTCAAAAATAAAGAATTAAAATTAGTTCAGTCTTTTGCAAAAACCGGTGAATGGGCCTGGAAAAATCCTGTTGATAATTCTCTTAAAAAAATGCAGGGTGAAGTTGTATTCGACCATGTTACCTTTGGTTATACTCCAGAAAAAACAGTCCTTCACGATATAAATATTCATGCAAAGCCTGGAATGAAAATCGCACTTGTAGGTTCCACCGGTTCAGGAAAAACCACAACAATCAATCTTTTAAGCCGCTTCTATGATGTCCCGGATGACTGCGGACAGATAACTTATGACGGTATTCCTATAAATGAAATTGATAAAGATTCACTCAGACGTTCTCTTGGAATGGTTCAGCAGAATACTCATTTGTTTACAGGTACAATTAAAGATAATATCCGCTACGGTAATCTTGATGCTTCTGATGCACAGGTTTATGAAGCCGCCCGCCTTGCAAATGCAGATCACTTTATCCGCCATCTTGAAAATGGTTATGATACAGTTATTACAGGTGATGGAGCTTCTTTAAGTCAGGGACAACGCCAGCTTTTGGCTATTGCCCGTGCAGCTGTTGCTAATCCACCAGTTCTAATTTTGGATGAAGCAACTTCTTCTATAGATACTCGTACAGAAGCCTTAATAGAAAAGGGAATGGATTCTCTTATGGAGGGAAGAACTTCTTTTGTAATTGCCCACAGACTTTCAACAGTACGCAATGCAGATGAAATTATCGTCCTTGAACATGGAAAAATTATTGAACGCGGATCCCACGACCAGTTGATTGCTGCCAAAGGAAGATATTATTTCCTGTATACAGGCAATAGAATAACTCTGGATGAGTAGATATTATCCGTCTGAATGATGTAGAATGGAAAAAGAGGTAGAATATGAAAAGCGATAACGCAAAAAAAGGAATTGAGAGAGCACCACACAGATCTTTGTTTTATGCAATGGGATACACAGACGAAGAACTTGACCGTCCTTTAGTAGGTGTCTGCTGTGCAAAAAATGAAATTATTCCCGGCCACATTGAGCTTGACCGAATTGCCGAAGCTGTAAAAGCCGGAATCCGTATGGCTGGTGGTACTCCTGTCGAGTTTCCTGCAATTGGCGTTTGTGACGGAATTGCAATGGGACACGAAGGAATGAAATATTCTCTTGTTACCCGCGAGCTTATTGCTGATTCAATTGAATGTATGGCAAAAGGTCATCAGTTTGATGCCCTGGTAATGATTCCTAACTGTGATAAAATTGTTCCAGGTATGCTGATGGCTGCAGCCCGCCTTGACCTTCCAACTGTT
>JAILQA010000405.1 GCA_024699205.1 Treponema sp.
TATCTGTGAATTTAGATTGTACTATAGACTATAGTATAAATCGCAGCGGTGGATTCTCAGATATGCTTTTTAACAAAAAATTCGAGGAAAAATTATGCCAGGACTTTTTGCTGCAAAAAAACTTAAAAAGAATAGACAAAATTTTAAGTGGAAAGATGTAGATTACAAAAGAAGAGCTTTAAGATTAGACGTTAAAGCAGACCCTCTTGAAGGGGCTCCTCAAGCTAGAGGTATTGTAATCGAAAAAGTAGGGATAGAAGCAAAACAACCTAACTCTGCTATTCGTAAATGTGTACGTGTTCAATTGATTAAAAACGGTAAACAATTAACTGCTTTCGCACCAGGTGACGGAGCTATTGGTTTTATCGATGAGCACGATGAAGTGATGATTGAAGGAATCGGTGGACCATCCGGAAGATCCATGGGAGATATTCCTGGAGTCCGTTGGAAAGTTTCCAAAGTTAATAACGTAGCTTTATCAGAAATGGTAAGTGGAAAAATAGAAAAACCTGTAAGATAAGGATGGTTATATTTATGAGTAAATTATTTGATAAATGGGATCTCGATGAAGTAACTGTTGAGGACTTAGGTTTAGTTAAATATATCTGCTTAGATGAGACTTTAGTTCCACATACTTCTGGTAGACACGTAAAAAGACAATTCGCAAAATCTAAAGTTTCCATTGTTGAAAGATTAATCAATAAAATTATGAGAACCCATCTCAACTCTGGTAAGAAAAACAAAGCTTACAACATTGTTAAAGAAGCTTTAGAAATTATTCACAGAAGAACTAAAAAGAATCCTGTACAAGTTTTAGTTACTGCAGTCGAAAACACTGCACCACGTGAAGAAACCACCCGTATCAAATACGGTGGTATCGGTTATCAGGTTGCTGTTGACATTTCTCCACAAAGAAGAGTCGACCTTTCATTAGGATTCTTGACTAGAGGTACTTTACAATCCTCATTCAAAAACAGAAGATCTGTTGCTGAATGTTTAGCTGATGAATTGATTCTTGCATCTGAAGAAGATTCAAGAAGTTTCGCTTTACAAAAAGCTGAAGAGAAAGAAAGAGTTGCTAAAGCAGCACACTAATCATATTTAATGTTTATTTAGGTGGTTATTTTGAGTAGAAGAGACAAAATGATTGCAAAAATCAAAGAATTAATGTATGAACCTGAACAAATCAGAAACATTGGTATCTGTACTCACATCGATCACGGTAAAACCACTTTATCTGATAACCTCTTAGCAGGTGCAGGAATGATTTCCGAAGAACTTGCAGGTGACCAAAGATTCTTGGATTTTGACGAACAAGAACAAGCACGTGGTATTACTATCGACGCAGCTAACGTATCTATGGTACACGATTACAAAGACAGTGAATACTTAATCAACTTAATCGATACTCCAGGTCACGTTGACTTCGGTGGGGACGTAACCCGTGCTATGAGAGCTGTAGACGGTGCTGTAGTAGTAGTTTGTGCTGTTGAAGGTATCATGCCTCAGACAGAAACTGTATTCAGACAAGCATTAAAAGAAAATGTTAAACCAGTTTTATTCATTAACAAAGTTGACAGATTAATCAACGAGTTAAAATTAGAACCTGAAGAATTACAAAAAAGATTCATCAACATTTTCATGGAAGCTAACAAGTTAATCAAAAACATGGCTCCTGAAGACAAAAAAGATGAATGGGCATTAGATTTCACTAATGGTAGTGTAGCTTTCGGTTCAGCATACCACAACTGGGCTATCAATGTCCCAACTATGCAAGAAACTGGAATCAATTTCAAACATATCATTGATTACTGTAACGCTGACAATGAAAAAGAATTAGCTCAAAAAGTACCTTTATCCGACGTATTATTAGGTATGGTAGTTGAACACTTGCCTTCTCCTAAAGTTGCTCAGGAATACAGAGTACCTAACATCTGGGACGGAGACATTGATTCTCCTGCTGGTGAATGTATGATCAATACCTCCCCTGACGGACCTTTAGCTGTAATGGTTACCAACGTATCTGTAGACAAACACGCTGGTGAAATCGCAACCGGTAGGGTTTACGGTGGAGCTATCGAAAAAGGTACAGAAGTTTACATGGTCGGTTCTCACGGTAAATCCAGAGTACAGCAAGTAGGTGTATACTTCGGTCCTGAAAGAGTTAACACCGACAAAGTTCCTGCAGGTAACATTGTATACATCGCAGGTGCAAAAGGTGCTGTAGCTGGTGAAACCTTATGTTCACCTGAAGACAAAATCAAAGAGTTCGAAGGATTAGAACACATCTCAGAACCTGTAGTTACTGTTGCTGTAGAAGCTAAAAATACAAAAGACTTACCAAAATTAATTGAAGTATTAAGACAAACCGGTAAAGAAGACCCAACCGTTAAAATCGATATTAACGAAGAAACCGGTGAACACTTAGTATCCGGTATGGGAGAACTTCACTTGGAAGTTATCGGTTACAGAATTGCTGAGAAAGGTGTGGACATTACCACTTCCGAACCTATTGTCGTATACAGGGAAACCGTAAGACAATTGTCTCCACAAGTTGAAGGTAAATCCCCTAACAAACATAACAGATTCTACATTACTGTTGAACCTATTGAACCAAGTCTTTTTGAAGCAATCCAAGAAGGTAAAATCAAAGAAGGCAGAGTTAAAGGTAAAGAATCTGCTAACGACTTCATGGAAGCTGGCTTAGAGAAAGAAGAAGCCAGAAGAGTATGGGCTGTTCACAACAGAAGTATCTTCCTCAACATGACTCGTGGTATCCAGTACTTGGATGAAGTAAAAGAGTTATTACTTGAAGGATTTGAATCAACTTTACAAAAAGGTCCTTTAGGTGAAGAAATCTCCATGGGATTAAAATTCAAACTCCATGATGCAAAACTTCACGAAGACGCAGTTCACAGAGGACCTGCTCAAGTATTGCCTGCAATCAGGAACGCTATTTTAGGTTCCATGATGCTTGCTGAACCTGCATTACTTGAACCTATGCAAAAAGTAGTTATTGACACTCCTAACGATTACATGGGATCATGTACCCGTGAAATCCAAAACAGAAGAGGTCAAATTGTCAACATGGGTCAAGAAACCGGTGATATGGCAAGAATCGAATCCAAAGTACCTGTTGCTGAAATGTTTGGTTTCGCTGGAGATATCAGATCCGCTGCTGAAGGTAGATGTTTATGGTCTACTGAGCTTGCAGGATTCGAACCGCTCCCACGTGAAATGCAAAGTCAAATCGTAAGAGAAATCAGACAAAGAAAAGGCTTATCTGCAGAACCATTCCCTGCAAGCCACTACTTAGGTGATATGTAAAATTAAAAATTTTTAATTTTTTTATTTTT
>JAILQA010000229.1 GCA_024699205.1 Treponema sp.
AGTAAGCGGAAGTGTAAGGTCGTAGCGGAGTCCCATATCCGAAAGTGATTTTTCTTCTACAGGATTTGCAGCCAGAGCTGAATCCAGTTTATCGCCGCGTTTCAGTACCTTAAAAATGAGGTTTAAGTTTTCACCGCCGTCTGATTTATCAAGGTTTTCGGCATCTTCAAGCATTGGAGTGGAAATGCGTTCAAAACCAGCTACGCGGTATGTCTGCAAAATCTTTCCTTGAACATAATCGCGCATTCTCTGTTCTGCTGGTAAAATATCTTTCATTCCTTTAAGTGCATTTATCTTCATTCTTAGTTACTCCTTATAATAAAGGAAATATTATCACAAAATAAAAGTAATTGCCACCGGAGGCTTTAACTGTGCTTTAACAGCATGCTCCTGCCAATCACCGACATTTTAGATTTTCTGGACGAAGTAAAACTATTTCAGAAGATGTTTCCACTCCACTCCATCCCCGCTTTTTACATTACAGGTAAGTTCAGCCCCAATTACAGTTTGCAAAAACTCTGGTCCCAGTCCTGGAGTTAAAACCTTTTCGGTTCTCAGTACACCAATATCGTCTGCACGAATTACTTCGCCTTTTTTCATATTGCGCATAAAGTGAAGGCTGCGGTTTGTTCTACCATAGTTTGCTTTTTCGGCTGCGGCAAGAGCTTTTACTCCGCTGCCAAGCACCTTTTCAACCTTATCGCCAAACTGCTGACCAATCTGCTCTTTTATGCGCACCACACCTTCAAGCTCTCCATAATGACGGAGCACGGCTTCTGATTGATGCACAACATGAACCATCATTGCAAACTGCTCGGGCTCAAGTGCAACCGGATCATCAAGGCCCATTGTCTGCCGGCTCAAGGTAATATGCTTTTCAATGATTGTGCCTCCACAGGCAACAGATAAGGCTGGAACAAGAATCGGGTCAAGGCTATGGTCGCTGACTCCACATTCCACACCAAAAATATTTTTAAGATTTGTGATTAAACGTAAATTGTATTCTTCTTCCGGAGCAGGATAACTTGTGATGCAGTGCAACAAGCTTACATTTTCACTTCCCAGAATCTCAAGGGCTTTTTCAATATCCTTTAATTTAGAAACTCCTGTAGAAACAATCACAGGCACAGGAAGTGAATCAGTCTTATTGCAATTGTCTTGCCCAGATTCTTTCAGCTGCCTTCTATACTCCGCCAGCCTCTCCAGCATAGGAAAATGATTAAGCTCGGGCGAAGCAATTTTTACATAATCAGGCTGGATTTCGAGCAGCTCGTCCAAACTGCGCAAACCAAAGGGAGAACAACAAAAAGTGCAGCCTTTTGAATGAACATAGTCCAGCATTTCCTTATAAAAGGATTTATCACATTCCAGTTGCTTGAAGCGCTCATACAAGGGAATCTTACCTGTAGGTAGTTCTACAAAGCCGGTATCAGGGTGAAGAATCTCGTCCGCATAGACCCACTGAAACTTTATGCAATCAGCCCCGGCTCCAGCAGCCGCATTAACAAGATGTCTGGCCTTTTCTACAGAGCCTTCATGCGATGTTCCGATTTCTGCAATAATAAGTGACATATTAATTTCCTATATCAAATTGTCGGGTAAAGCCCGACAATGACATTTTTCATTTTTTTAGTTGTCCGGCAGCAGTCTGAGCTTTGAATCTGTTGCTGTAAATTGAAAGACAGGAAGCCGGAAGCCAGCCCTGTTCAAAAAGATACCATTTTTCTTTTTCAGAATCTGTTGCCATTCCCATAACCTGAAGGATTTCGCCACTTCTGCTGTGACCTGTAGTTTCTGAATCCCAGCCTATTTCTTTTTTGTATGCAACATAAGGGTCGGTTATCAAAGCCCAGGAAACATCAGGATATAAAGCCAGAGGATGAACTTCGTCAAAAACAATTACTTCTTCTTTTTTCTGCTTGCATGAAAATAATAAAAAAGTCAGAAAAAATACAGACAAGAAATTAAAAGCCAGAACCTTCCAGCTTTTTCCTCTAATTTTTTTTTTGTTGCCGCATATTGACTTATCATTCATTTCTTTAACTATCATAATTCGCCCGAATCAATTTTTGAAATAATCTGCTTGTAAAGTAAAATATCCGAATCCACAAAATTAAGGGAAGGAATATCTTTTATATCTATCCACTTATATTCAGTATGTTCTGTCAAAACAAAAGGCTTTGCAATTCCATCTTCGGCAAAAGTAACAAAAAAGGCATAAACCTTACAATTTTTTCCATTGTGTTCAAAGTCAGCTTCTGCAATACGCTCGCCTACTGATACATCTACATTAAACTCTTCGCGGATTTCTCTTTTTATTGCAGCAGAAAAATCCTCGCCTTCTTCAAGCTTACCACCAGGAAACTCCCATCTGCCCCCCATTGCACCTTTATTCACACGCTTTGCAATAAAAACTTTACCCTTTCTATAATCTATACAGGCAACAGATACACTCATCTTCACTCCAAAAATCAAAAAAAATACTATCGTTTTACGTTTGCCGAAAGTTCCTTTTTTACACCGTCCGCTTCTACAATAGCATCTACTCTTATTATATCATAATCATGGCATTTTGTCCGTAAGTATTCTTCTCCTGATTCATATACCAGAGAAAGGGAGTCTTTATCCGAAACTTCTTTGTCAGAATTGATTATAAAAAAATCAGCAGTAATTTTTTGCGGTGAAGAAGCTTTAGCTTTCTTTTTATTTACGATTTTAAGACTTGAATAAACTTCCTCATCATAAACAAAAGCCTGAAGCTCAAAGCTTATATCATTGATTTTTGCATAACTTCTGGTATTGTTAAGACCGGTATAAATCCAGGCGGCTGCAATAAAAAAAATCAGCGCCATAAATACAAAGCGGTTAGATTTATTCGCAAATAAAACCTTCAATCCGCGCACGGGTCTTAATCCGCCTGCATAATATTCTTGTACTATTTTAGGAGCTTTTTCTATTCTTTCTTCGCGGTTATATCTGTAAACGACAGGTTCTTCACCATCA
>JAILQA010000439.1 GCA_024699205.1 Treponema sp.
CTTTAAGACTTGGAGCTACTGATATTCATATAGAAAATAAAATTGTGAGATTCAGGATAAATGGAAGATTACAGAAGTTTCAGTCTTTACAGAGTTCGGTTTATGTAGAATTAGTTCAAAGAATAAAGCTTCTTGGTGATATGAACGTTATGGAAAAAAGACGTTGTCAGGACGGGCATTTTTGCTGGGGAAAAAACAATAATGTTTTTGTGCGGGTTTCTACTGCGTGTGTTGTCAGTTCGAATTATGTTGCAGAAGAGTCGGTTGTGATGAGATTGCTGGATACCAAACGAGTTCCTTTGCTGATAGAAAAACTTGGGTTTAATGAATGTCAGATAGAAAAAATTTCTTATTTGAAGGAAATGAAAAACGGGTTGATTCTTGTATGTGGACCTACTGGTGCTGGTAAATCTACAACTGTTGCTTCAATTCTTATGGAAATTGACAGAGCATGTAATCATTCAAAAAAGATTGTCAGTCTTGAAGAGCCGCCGGAGTACTATTTGCCTGGAGTTACACAGTTTCAGATAAATCAGCATGAAGGTCTTTCTTATGAAGAGGCTTTGAGCCATGTTTTTAGACAGGACCCGGATGTAATTATGATTGGAGAAATTCGGGATGAAAATGGTGCCGGTGCCGCTGTGAGGGCTGCTTTAACCGGGCATCTGGTTTTTGCAACTTTACATACTGGAGGAGTTGGCGAAGCAGTCTTGAGAATGGCAAACCTAGGAATTTCTAAAAAAGTTCTGGCTTCGGTTTTAAATGGTGTTATTGTTCAGGATTTAAATTTCGTTGATGATTTATACAGCAGAAAGGAAAAATCTGAAAGCTTTGATGTTTCTGGTGCTGATGGAAAAGTTGATGCTGGTATGTATTCCAGACCGGAACTGCATGCAGATATCGGCTTACCTGGTGAAAAGATGGATTTATATATAGAAGAATTCAGCGGTGAAAGTGAAATTGACAGACTCTTTGCTCATTATACAAATTACTCGGATGTATTTGCGAATACAAAAGAAAGATTGAACAAACGATATATAGCAGAGAATTTTTCAGTTTCTGCGGCAAAGAAAATCAAAAGGAGTAAAAAAGTATGTTAAAGGAAAAATTTACCAGACAAATTTACCATCTTTGCGTAAAGCAGAACATCGATGTGGCAGATAGCCTTGAATTGATGGCAGTAAGAAAAACAGCATCTTTTTTTTCTGAAAAAATTCAGAAAGCAGCTTTGTTTCTTTTAAATGAATTAAAGGCTGGCGAAACTTTATCGACAGCGATGAAAACATGTTCTTATATTAATTTTGATGAGGTTTATGTTCAGGCAATTCATTTTGCAGAAATGAACGGTAATCTTTTGCAAACTCTTTCGTTTTTGTATGAACGATGTGAACGGCATAAAAAAAATATGAATAAATTAATAGAAGCATGTACTTATCCGTTTTTTGTAATGCTTGTTGCGATAATTGGCTGTACAGGACTCATTTATATAAGTTCTGGGAATGGGGCTTTTTTTGCTGGAATAAATGATTTGAACATGAAATCGAAGTTAATAGAATATGCAAGTCTTCTGGTTATTGTTTGTGCTCTGGCAATGATTTTTATTATAAAAGCAGTGGGAGAAAATAAAATTTATGAGGCATTTTATATTTCGGGATTTTTAATAAAGGCTGGAATGAATGTTTCTAATGCGATAGCTTGCGGACAGATTATTGTTGGAGAAGATTCAAGGATAGGAAGAAAATTCGGTGAGGCCAGAGAAAAAATTGAATACGGAATGGGATTGGAAGAAGCTTTTTCTATAAACAATAAAATTTCGGATGCTTTGTATTATGCAGACAAATCAGGGAGAAAAAGTGATGTGTTTGAAAAAATTGCGGAGCAGATTGGTGAAAAAGATGAAATGAGGAGAAAAATTTGTCTTGAGCTGATAGAGCCTCTTTTTATTGTAATAACAGGAGCTTTTTTAATGATTCTTGTAATTAATTTTTTTATGCCGTTTTTGAATAACACAAACTGGTTTTAAATATCTATTTATATTGCGCATCCGTGCGCGACCACTATCGTGGAGGTTTAGGAGGAGTATGCAAAAAGTACATCCTTGTACTTTTTGCAACTGCAGATTTTGCCTGTG
>JAILQA010000450.1 GCA_024699205.1 Treponema sp.
TCATGTCGGCGTAAGTAATACTTAAAATTATTACAAAAATTGGCACTATTACGATAAGAGAATAAACAAATACAATCCGCTTCGAAAAAAGCATGTTTTTCATATGTAAGATTATATACCGATTTTATAAGAAATTGGAAAAAATAAAAGATAGATGAATGTGAAGTTTTATTATTTAATAAAAAAATGTTGAAATAACATAGCATTGGGACACAGTGGGAAAATTAAGGGGGGCCCGGCTAACGTAACACGGTTCTGCAAGAACTCGTGTGGAGTGGCAGCCGGGGGTTTACTTAATTTTTTCACGTCGCTGGGACCCGATGCGAAGTTATTTCAACAAATGAATATTGGTATCAATAAAACTTCACAATTTATTAGATTTTACATGCCTAATTTCTTCTTATTAGCGTTCATCAATTCTGTCTGAGCAGCAATTACCTTATCAACACCGTGATCTTTCTTGTATTTGTTGTAATCAGCAAGAATCTTGTCGAACTCAGCTTCTGAACCTGCGCGGATTAGCTGTGGAAGAACTTTTCCCCACTGTCTCTGAATATCTTCGCAAGCAAGTGCTTCGTCAGAACCAACTGGAAGTGTAAGACCATCATAAGCTGCAAATGAGTGAACATAAGGACGTGTCCAGAGCTGTGGCTGTCCAAGAGCTGGTGAATATTCTACACCAAACTGTGCCTGCCAAGCTGTATCCATAAGCATCCAGTATGTGTACTGTACACCAATTTCTGTTTCCTGTTTGTTCTTGTCAGATGAATCAAGCTTTTTAACTTCTGGAGTAAGAGTTGGAACACCATTTACCATTGTGTAGTGTTTGTTAGGAATACCAAAGTTTGTATCCATCTGTCCTTCTTCAGAAATTAAATATGTAAGGAACTGAATAGCTCTTGCCTTGTCTTTACAATTCTTAGAAATCAAAGTAACTGTCCAACCAGCAATTGAACCACCTGCTAATGTTGGGTCATCACCTTTAGAGTTCTTTGGACCCTGTACAGCAATGTAGATAGAGTTTGGATCTCTTTCATAAAGAGCGTTCTGTGCAGCCTGCATATCCCAGTTCTGATAAAGCATACAGAAGTAACGTCCCTGTGCTGCTTTCTCTTCAATCTGTGAACGTTTGTCTACAAATACATCAGTTGCAATAAGACCCTTTTCGTGTGCCTTGCGGAATGCTTTAAGCCAGCGAACATATTCTGGATTTTCTGTAAGACCAAGGTCAGCATTCTGGAATTTTCCATCTTTTTCTGGAGAAATTGCAAGGAAGTGCATTAAATAGCCCTGAAGCTGTGAACATCCGATATCACCAAATTCGTTTGTTCCGAAAGGAATTATTGGCTGACCATTGATTGTAGGGAACTTCTTTTTAGCAGCTTCAAGAGCAGCAACAAATCCCTCTGGAGTTGTCATGTCTGGGCTACCAAGAGCTTCGTACATATCTTTGCGTACAAGGAAAGTTTCGTTAGAAGTAAGTTTTCCAGCGTAATCTTTGTAAGCCTGTGGTGTGAAAGATGCGTTAGGATATCCGTAGATATGTCCGTCTGGCTGTGTGTACCAGCCTACTTTGTCGTTATCAACAACTTTAAAGAAGTATGGATCATAATCTTTAGCCAATTTATCAAGTGGTTCAACAAGACCTGAATCAATCATCATTGGAACCTGTCCTTCCCACCATCCCAATGTAATCAAATCTGGAAGTGCATCACCAGCAATCATAGCGTTCAATTTTTCTGCTTCGTTACCAGCAGGAACGATGAAGTTTACATCTACACCAGTTTTTTCTGTGATGTACTTAGAAACTTCTGAATCACCCCAATGACGTGCAAACCAGCTGAAGTTGATATACCAGTCAAATTTGATTGGTTTATCTTTGTTTAAAGTCCATCCGGCAACATTCTCTGTACCTTTTGCAGTTGCTTTTTTTGCCTTTTTCTTTTTGCTTGCAGCAAATGTCTGTGCTGAACATGCCATAGCTACCAGCAAACCAATAGCAATTATTTTTCTTCCCTTAATCATAGTTTTCCTCCTATTTTACTACTTATGATTAAAATTATTAACCCTTTACCGAACCAATCATGAATCCTTTTACAAAGTATTTCTGTAAGAATGGATATATAATTATGATTGGCACTGTTGTTACAACCATTGTTGCAAGTCGCAACGAGGTTGAGCTTACCTGCTGTGCTGTAATACCGATTGGCATTGCAACTACAGTCTTTGAAGATGCTGCACTCGCAATTACGCGGTACAGATATGTCTGGATTGGCTGCAAGTCTGCATTGTTGATGTACATAACACCTGTAAAGAAGTCGTTCCAGTGAGCTACACCATTAAACAGGGCTATTGTTGCAACTACAGGCATTGAAAGCGGGAATATGATTCTAACGAAAATCTTAAAATCATTTGCGCCATCAAGCTTTGCAGATTCTTCCAGACCTGGATTTAATTCCTTGAAGTATGTCATGAAGATAATCATGTTGTAGAAGTTGAACAGTGAAGGAATTATGTAAACCAGGAAGTTATCAAACAAACCTAAGTTCTTTATCAAAATGAAGGTAGGAATAAGTCCACCGCTAAAGAACATAGTGATTGTACCCAAAACCATATAAGCCTTATGTCCCATAAGATTTTTCTTTGAAAATGCATAACCAACCATAGCTGTAAAGAAAACACTGGTGGTTGTTCCGATTAAAGTCTTTAAGATAGTAACCAGAAAAGCACGCATAATTGTTTTATCCTGAAAAACAGAACGGTAGCTTTCCAAGCTGAACTTGCGAGGGAACCAGTAAATGCCTCCTCTCATGGCATCAGAAGAATCATTTAACGAAATGATTAATGTGTACCATACAGGATAGATACAAACGAAACACAAAAGTATCATAAAAATCTTTAATATTACTGACCCTACAAAGCCTTCTTCCTTAATCTTCTTTCCCATTTCTTTTCTCCTTAAAAAAGTCCGTAAACATTCCCTAGAACAATGATGTATCATTCAATTTTTTAGTTATCTGATTGGCAATGAAGAGCAGGATGAATGAGATAACCGATTTGAAGAATCCAATTGCAGAAGCATAAGAGAATCTCATACTTCGCATAGCCGTATTGTATGTATAAATATCAATTACATTACTTCGTGGAGCGTTAAGTGGATTCCACAAAACTAAAATCTGATCAAAGTTTGAACTCATAAGTCCACCAACTGCCAGAATGAACATAATTGTGATTGTTGGAGCAATTGATGGTAGTGTAATTGTAAAAATCTGATTCCAGCGGCTTGCTCCATCAACACGGGCAGCTTCATACATTTCCTGATCGATACTTGAGATTGCGGCAATATAGATAATTGCTGACCATCCAAGTTCCTTCCACAAGTCAGACGCTACAACAATATCCCAGAAGTATTTTGGATAAGCAAGGAAAGTAATACCTTCTTTGATTAAGCCCATTTTCATCAAAAGTTCATTTAATAATCCGGTATCGCCCAGCCAGGTTGTTAAGATTCCACCCAAAACTACCCATGAAAGGAAGTGTGGTAAATAAGTAATAGTCTGAATTACTCTCTTGAACTTTGCATTTCTGATTTCATTAAGCATAAGTGCAAAAATGATTGGCAGCGGGAAGTTTATTATAAGTTTTAATAAACTGATTCCCAAAGTGTTCAACATTAAGTTGGTGAATTCTGAATCCTTAAAAAAGTTTATGAAATGCTGGAAACCACCATGATCTGCCCAAGGAGAAGTCATAAACTTCCAGCTGAACAGCGGAGTGGTAATTTTGTAATTTTTTTTGAATGCAACAATGATTCCATACATTGGTGCATAATTAAAAATAATCATCCAGATAAGTCCTAAGATTGCCATTATCTGAAGATATTTTTCTTCCTTCAAACGAGCCCAGAAAGTCTTTTTCTTAAGGATCGTTGTTAATTCAGTCTGTTTACTGTTATCCATAGCCTTTCCTCTGTAATCTCATCCGACAGTTTGAAGTATAGAACGGACTCCTTCAGATTCATAGAATCAAAAGTTTCAGAAAAGTGTTCTTTTTTCGGTTATGAAAAAGTTTTTATTTATTTTTAATTGACACCTGTCATTACTTCCTTTAATTTGTAGATAGGTAAAATAACCTAAGGAAACGATTAAGGATTTATTTATGGAGAAAACAATGGACAAGAAGATTAAAGGTAGTGTTTGCGAATTAAATGGCAAAAAGTATTACAAAATCGAAAATTACGATTGCATGGAAGATTTTTTCATGACAATCACAAGTCCTTCGGATATATGGAACTTCTGCTGGTCAAAAGGCGGAATTACTGCAGGAAGAATAGACAGAAACTTTGCTATCTTCCCTTATTATACAGCAGATAAAGTAAGTGATGCTTCACCATACACAGGAAATTATACTGCAATTGCTGCAAAAGTTGATGGCGAAATTGTTTTTTGGGAGCCTTTCACTGCATTAAAAGCTGCACCTTCAGTTCAAAGAGAAGCTTCAAAATATCTGCTCAGAAATATCTATAAAAGCGAAAACGGAACAGAAGTTATTTTTGAAGAAATCAATACAAAATTAAATCTCAGCTTTATGAACGGCTGGACTTCTTCTGAAAAGTTTGGTCTTGTTCGCTCTGCAAAAATCACAAATCTTGGAAAGAAAAAAATAGAGATTTCTATCCTTGACGGCTGTCAGAATATTCTTCCGGCCTGTTGTGAGTTTGGGCTTCAGAATGACAACAGTATCCTTCTTGATGCTTATAAAAAAACAGATTTAGACACTAAAACAAATCTTTCTATTTTTTCTGTTTCTTCTATCGTTGCTGATAAGGCTGAACCTAACGAAGGCCTTTATGCAAACACCTGCTGGTTTTCTACAGATGATAAGGTAATTCTTGCTACAGATGCTCCAATTCAATTTGTAAATGTAAATCAAACAGAGCTTGCTGATTACAATTCTTTCAAAACAGAAAACTGTTCAAAAGGTGAAAGAGCCGCCAGCTTTATCTGCAAAAAAATTGAACTTGCAGCAGAAAAATCCGAAAACTGGTACCAGACTTTTGATACAAGCCTTAATGCAACAAAGATTGCCGCACTTAACAGCGTAATCGCCGACAGAACAAAAGCAGTTGCAGAATTGGAAAAAGACATTGCAGCCTGCGAAGACCAGATGACAAAATATCTTGCCGCAGCTGACGGAATTGAAGATACAGCCGAACAGATTAACTGTCTGCATCATCGAGAAAATGTAATGTTCAATATCATGCGTGGTGGTCTTATTTTGAACGACGGAAAAATTGCTGTAAAAGATTTTATGGCCTTCATCGAACAGAGAAACATCGCCCTGGGAGAAGCAACAAAAAAAACTTTAAGCGATTTTACAAAAGGAAAAGAACTTGTTTCTTATGATGAATTAAAGGAAGTTGTAGAAAAGACAGGCAATCCTCAGTTTATGAGACTTTTCCTGGAATATCTTCCTATCACATTCTCACGACGACACGGAGATCCAAGCCGACCATGGAATGTTTTCTCTATCAGAATTAAAGACAGAAACGGAAATCCTATTTTGAATTACGAAGGTAACTGGCGAGACATTTTCCAGAACTGGGAAGCCCTTGCTTATTCTTTCCCTCAGTACATCAAAAATATGTGTGCAAAGTTCCTCAATGCAATGACAGCAGACGGCTTTAATCCATATAAAATCAACCGTGCCGGAATTGACTGGGAAATCCCTGAACCGGGAAATCCTTGGGCTCACATTGGATATTGGGGCGATCATCAGGTAATTTATTTTGAAAAACTGCTTGAGCTTTACAATAAAACAAACCGCGCTGAACTTCTTGCTTCTTTGAATGAAAAAATCTACACCAGTGCAAATGTTCCTTACAGAATCGCTTCATACAAAGAAATTGTTGAAAATCCACGTGACACAATTCATTTTGACCGCGAATTGAGCAACAAATTATACGCAGATACAAAAGCACGCGGTTCAGATGCAAAACTGATTTTAGGCAAAGATGATGAACCTTATCTTTTGACTTTTGCTGCAAAAATGCTTCAGATTGTTCTTACCAAAGTTTCTAACCTTGTTCCAGGCGGCGGAATTTGGCTCAACACTCAGCGCCCTGAATGGAATGATGCAAACAACGCACTCGCAGGCTACGGACTTTCGGTTGTAACTTTGTGCTATCTCTACCGCTACATAAATATGCTTCTTGACCTTTTTAGCAGCACCTCCCTCAAAGAAGTTTCTCTTCCAGCTTGTGAAGCAGAACTATTGCAGGAGCTTTCTTCAATCTATTCTGGATTCTCACCTAAAGATAGCGCCGAAAACGCAGAAGCAAGAAAAACCTTCACAGATAAAGTTGGTCTTGCCTTTGAAAAAGAACGCAATGAACTTTATGCAAATGGTTATGGCGCTGGAGAAAAAACAGTTGCAATCAGCCAGATTATTCAGAGTCTTAAAGATTTCAACCGCCACATCGAATATTCAATCCGCACAAACAAAAGAAGCGACGGACTTTATCATTCATACAACACACTTAAAATCGACGGCAACAAAATGGAAATCGTTTATCTTCAGGAAATGCTCGAAGGTCAGGTTGCAGTTCTTTCTTCCGATTTATTACAGGCAGAAGAAGCAAAGAATCTTGTCATCGCACTGCAAAAGAGCAAAATGTATGAACCACGCCAGAACTCCTTTATGCTTTATCCAAACAAAGAACTTGCACATTTTGAAGACAAAAACTGCATAAAGGAAAGCGACATCAAGGGACTTGAAAAACTCCTAGAAAAAAGCGGAAATCTTTATTTACAAAAAGATTGCAACAATGTTTATCACTTCAATGCTGATTTCAGAAATGCAGGAATTATGAAATCTGTAATTGCTGAACAAAAAGATAAGCCGGATGAAAAAGAACAGAAGCTTCTCTTTGATTTGTACGAAAAAACTTTCAATCATCAGGCATTCACAGGTCGTTCAGGAACTTTCTACGCTTACGAAGGTCTGGGCAGTATTTACTGGCACATGGTTTCTAAGCTTTTGCTTGCTGTTCAGGAAAATGTATTCAAGGCTTACAAAAAGGATGATGCAAAACTCACTGTTGAACTTGAAAAACTTTATTATCAGATAAGAAGCGGTCTTGGTTACAACAAAACTCCAGAAATATATGGTGCCTTCCCTGCTGATCCTTATTCACATACACCATATCACAAGGGAGCAAAACAGCCTGGTATGACTGGACAGGTAAAAGAAGAAGTTCTGACACGCTGGGGTGAGCTTGGTTTGAGTATTGAAAACGGAAGTGTAAACTTTAATCCAATTATTTTACAGAAATCAGAAATTAAAGCTGATAAAACTCTTGATTTTACCTATTGTTTCGTACCTGTTAAATATTTTTTTTCTGTCTTTACATAATCTTACGTCACTGTAAACGGAATTAATCATAAGGGAACTGCT